>NZ_JBBXMW010000010.1:0-231465 GCF_038442325.1 Methylorubrum subtropicum
GATGAAGATCCGTCGCCAGACCGTGGAGCACCCGTTCGGCACGCTGAAGGCCTGGATGGGTGCGACCCACTTCCTGACCCGGACCTTGGCAAAGGTTAGGACCGAGATGAGCCTCCAGGTTCTGGCCTACAACATGAAGCGGATGATCCAGATCTTCGGGGTCGGTCCGCTGCTGGCGGCCATCCGGGCCTGAGGCTCGCCAGTTCGATCTGCCACGCTGCTCCACGCAAACGACCCAAGCCTGACGGATCGGCGTTCTCACACGGCCTCGACCCTTAGCAGGCCTTCGGAACGGCTGCCCGCTGGCACTTCGACTGGCGTCGACGCATGGTGTGAACCAGGGTGCTCATGTCCGAACATTCGAGGCGCTAGGTGCCTCTTCAACGCCGCGGCACCATGCGCCTACCGGCATCGCGCCAACCTCCCTAAAGCCGTATCCGACCTGATTACATCAGGTCGGCGTCTCTAAGTTTCTGTTTCACCGCGCATTCTTGCGACGAACCGGCGTCCACTTCGTCGGAATGCGCTCAAGCAGGTCTCGCCCCTACTCGTGGCACCGCTCCCTGCTCACAGCTGCAGCCGGTTGCGAGGAGATCGGCCTTCGAAGCGACATGGTCGAATTCATGAGGACATCAGCGTGCCTTTCTCTTTTCAGAAGGTAAGGCTTGGCAAGGTAGGTCCGTACGCCGGACCATGAGATGGTTCAATCCTAGGTTGAACTTTTTGCGCGGCAACAGAGGTCGCATGGAGCAACGCATCGTTCTTTCGGCCAGCAGGACTGGCTCGCAGGCCCTCGTGGCCGCCCTGTCGGAAGGGCGGACGCGGCCCGTCGAACACATCCACTTCATCGGGCGCCGGAGCCTCGACGAGAAGGTGGCCCAGTTCGCCGGCCAGCCTCTGCCGCCCATGCTGCAGACCGCCATCCGGCTCCGGTCGGCGATCGACGAGCCGGGAGCGGACCTCAGGGTCGCGGCCTGCATCCGGGATCCGATGGCCCGACAGGTCTCTCACCTGTTCAAGTTTCCCGAGATCGCCCTGGCGCAGTCCGGCATCGACGTCTACGCCGAACCGGAGCGGGCCGGAGCCTGGATGGTCGAGAGCTTCCACCGCCGCCGCCCGCTGACGTGGTTGGAGGAGCACATCTGCGAACCGTTCGGTGTAGACCCGTTCGCGGTCGCGTTCGACGCCGCCCGGGGCAGCTTTCGCCTGGAACGGGAAGGGTTGCGGCTGGTTGTGATCCGGTTAGAGGATCCGCTGCCGCTGCGAGAGGCGGGGCTGGGCTGGCTTCTCGGCCGCGCGTCGGTCCCGATCCCCGTGGTCGATCGTGGCGAGGCGGGCGCCTACGGCGAAGCCTACCGACGTTTCCGATCGTCGTTCAACCCGCCGTCGAGCCTGCTCGACGCGATCTACGGTTCGGCCATGATGCGCCACTTCTATTCCGAGGCCGAGCGCAACGCGATGCGGGACAGATGGACGGGGACGGACGCCCCGGCCTGAGGGGAGAGCCGCGGGCTCCTATGCTCCGCTGAGAAGGTATGCGTGATGGCGAATCTGTTCTGCGTGCGGCCAGCCACGCGCAACATCGGCAACGATCTGATCAACAAGGCCACGACGGACCTTCTGTACGCGGTCTTCGGTCCCCAGGCTTCGATCATCAACATCCCGGCCCTGCGCGGACCGCAATACGGCGGCCTGACGAGCCAGCAGGTCTACGACATGAACCGCTTCGCCGACGGCGTCGTCGTCGGCGGCGGCAATCTGTTCGAGAACGGGCAGATCACGATCGAGAGCCACGCCCTCGAGGCCCTGTCGGTCCCGACCCTGTTGATCGGCCTCTCGCACGGCCGCATCTACGACGAGGCCTACGCCTTCACCCACCGCACGGATTCGCTGCCCGCCCATCTCGTGCGCCAGCTCGGCGAGAAGGCGATGGTCCGGATGGTGCGGGATCACGCCTCGCGGGGGCTTCTCGCCGAACTCGGTGTCGGCGGCGTGGAGGTGACCGGGTGTCCCTCGCTGTTTCTCCCGCCGAACCCGGCCGGCGCGGAGGGCGACGGCAACATCCTGCTGTCGATCCGCCATCCGAGCCGGATGAGCGTCCCGCCGCCGCTGCAATGGCGGATAGCCGACGACGTCCGCAGGATGATCGCGTCGCTGCGTGCGGCCTACGGCGACGTCGTCTCGCTGATCTGCCACGATTACAAGGATCTTGAATTCGCGGCCGCCTTCCCCGGCATGCGGGCTCTCTATTTCGACGACGTGGAGCGTTACATCGCCACCCTGCGCGCCTGCCGGCTCAACGTCTCCTACCGCCTCCACGCCTTCCTGCCGTGCCTCGCCTTCGGTGTTCCGACGATCCACCTGTCCTACGACGAGCGCGGCCAGGACATGGTCGCGACCGCGGGGATGAAGGAGTGGGACATCGACCTCGGTCGCGAGCACGATGCCGTGGAAGCCGTCATGCAACGCGCGCGCGCCGTGGACACGTATCACCGACTGCGAAACAAGGCGCTGCCGGGGATCGCCGAGCTGCGGACGCAGACCGCAGCCGGCCTGACCCGCTTCGCCGAAGCGGTGACGGCCCGCAAAAGCCGCCGCGAGGGAGCCGCATCATGACGACCGAGACCGTTCCGACGCGTGGCCTGTGGCTCAAGCAGGCGGGCGATTCCGTGCCGGGCCAGCGGGATCTGCACGGGGGGATCGTCGCGGCGATCGTCGCGGCGGTGGCCGAGCTGAAGGGCGAGCCCGCCGCCGACCGGCTGCGCGGCGAGGGCCTGGAAGCCCTCCACCACGTGCTCGGGCCGCTCGATCTCGGCCCGGTGCGCGACCGCGTGCTGGAGGGCCTGCGCAACCGGATGCTCGCCTTCGCGGTCGAGGTCGGCCGCACGGTGCTCGGCTGGGACGGCGAGTTCTACGTCGACGACTACCTGATCCTTCGGCTCAACATCCCCTACGAGGTGGCGCGCAAGGCCGATCCCTCGGGCGAGAATCCGGGGATCGGGCGCATCAGCCCGTGGATGCGCGAGACCGCCGCGGCGCGGCGCGTCAAGGATCCGCTCTACGATCCGAAAGGCTACCACAAGGGGCATCCGCCGGCCGCCTGGGCGCACGGCCCGCATCTCGACAGCTGGGCCGGCCACTCGCGCGACGGACTCAACATCTGGTGGGCGATGTGCGACGTGCCGGCGGAGGCCAGCATGGTGCTCTATCCCGAACTCGCCGACCGGACGCTGCCCTGCGACCGGCGCACCCTCTATCTCGGCCAGGACTATCCGCTGCCGGCCCCGACCTTCGTGCCGCTCGCCCCCGGCGAGATGCTGGTGTTCGACCCGGAGATCCTGCACGGCACCCACCTCAACGTCACCGACCGCACGCGCGTCGCGGTGTCGATGCGCCTCAACGCCAGCAAGCCGACCTTCGACCCGGACTGCTTCTACGCCCGCGAGTTCTGGCGCACGGCGAGCGACATCGAGGCGCAACGCTTCGATTGGGTCCTGCACCTGAAGCGCGAGGAGCATCTCGGCGCGCCCGCTCCCGCGCCGGTCGAGGCCCGGCCCTATCCGGGAACGCCCGCGGTCGTGCCGGCCACCGTCGCGGACGGGACGGCGCGGGTCGCGCGGGCGGCGCCGCTGGCCGACGGCGAGCGGTTCGTCGCGGCCCTGCCCGACCGCCGGCTGATCGTCGCGCGCACGGGGGATCGGCTGAGCGCCGTCGATGCCGCCTGCCCGCATTACGGCGTCGATCTCGCCTTCGGCGGACAGGTGGCGGACAAGATCTACTGCCCGGCCTGCGCCGTCGCCTTCGATCTCCACGACGGAACGTCGCGCTCGGAAAGCCTGTCGCTGGCCCGCTACAGGACCTGGGAGGAAGGCGGCGCGATCCTGATCGACCTGTCCTGAGAACGGCTCCGTCGCCGTCAGACCACCTCGACGGCGACGCGGTGGGGCAGGGAGCCGTTCTGGGCGAACCACGTCTCCGACTCGCAGACGAAATCCCACTCGAACAAGTACGCGCCGGGTGCGGACGGCGCCTTCGCCTCGGCGATGATCGTGGTGCACTCGCCCGGCCGGACGAGATGCGAGACCCCGTGGCGGGGGTTGTCCCACACCAGCGGCGCCCCGTCCGCCGTCAGGACATGATAGCTCAGGTACAGCAGCGGCCCGCGCATCGACCACGTGTTGGAGCTCCATGACTGGAGCCCGGTGTTCCGGGCCACGGCCTCGTACACGAAGACCTGGCCGGGCCGCAGGCGGGTCGGCATGTCGAGCCGCAGGATATGGCCTCCCCAGGGCGCGCAGCGTCGGATCGGCGGATCGTTGATCTCCGGATCGATCACGGCCCGCATGTGACCGCGCGGGCGTGGCGCCACGCTCCGGCGGGGCGCGGCGATGCCCAGCGGCATCTCGGCATCGACGGCGCCGTATTGCCGTTCGCAGACCCCGGAGCTGCCGGCGTCGCGATACAGCGCGATCTTGTCGGCGCGCTCGTCGTCGCTCAGCAGCACGCGCTCGAAATGGTGGATGGCCACGCGCGGCTCCGGGCGGCTGAGCCCCTGCACGGTATACCCGCTATGGGCCCGGGCCGGCTTCCACACCAAGCTCGGATCGTTGCGGAACATCCGCAGCTGCCAATCCGGGAAGAACGGATCGGCCCGCATGTAGGCGGACGTCTCGCGATCGACGATCCACTGACGCAGGAACCAGTAGTTCGTCACGACCGGATCGGCCATCATCGACGGCAGCAGTTCGTCGAAGCTGTCGGTGATGCTCTCGTCGTCGTCGAGGGAGAGGATCCAGTCGCCGGATGCGTAGCGGAAGATCAGCATCCGCGCCGCGGCGAGCTGTCCGGGCGGATGATCGAAGCGATAGACCCGGTCGGCGAGGTCGGCGGCGATCGCGAAGGTCCGGTCCGTCGACGCGACATCGACGCCGACGACGATCTCGTCCGCGAAGGCGGAGACCTCGTCGATGAGGCGTCCGAGGCGGCTTTCCGAATCACGGGTCATGATCGAGACGGTCAGTCGCGGCGAGCGCCTGGGCGCCCTCGCATGCACCGATCGAAGCGGGCGCGCTCGTTCCGGCGACGCCCGCGTCCCGTCCCGATGCGGGGATTCCAGGGTCCGCGATCGATCGTGCGGCCCCGAAGGCACCGTAGCCGAGACTTTCCAGCGTCGGGCCGAGCCACGCGTCGAGGCGCGCGTCCTCCTCGTCGCCGGACGTCTTCCGCCGAAACCCGATCCGCCCCGGATCGATCGGACCGGCCGCCATGCCTTTCCAGGCATGGGAGCGCGGCAGGATGACCGGCGTCGCCTCCGCTTCGTCGGCCACGAGTTGCCGCGCCTCGAACGGGAGGTCGAGGCGCGCCATGATCGCGCCGAGCGTCTCGCCGGGCTTGGTCACGAGGTGCTCGTAACGGATGACGACGAAGCGCTCGGGGTATGCCGCGTTCAGGCGCCGTGCCTGTTCGACCGCGTCGATCCAATAATGCGCCGCACCGCGAAGATCCGCGTTCCACCAGGGCATCGCGGCGAGGGAGAGGGCGACGTCTCGGCCGTCGCGGACGAGGCAGAAGACCGGACTGTCGGGAAAATCCTCGAGGATGCGACCGGCGTGCCAGAGATGCTGCGGGGTCTTCTCGCCGCAAATCGGTTTGCCGAGCGAGCCGGAATAGAGAGACAGGATCGTCGCGAGCACCTCGGCCGCGCCGGACGGCTCAGGACAGGCCGCGACGACCGCATCGGCATCGAGGCGGAGTTCGGACAGCCTCGGCCATTCGGACAAGAGCCGGCGCAGCGTGGACGGATCGCAGGGCCACGGCCAAGTCGCTGTGTCTTCGTAGAACGCCGTTTCCGGCGTGACGGCGATCTTGCTGTGCCGGTTCATCAGCACGCTGAGCAGGGTCGTACCGGAGCGGGGGCATCCGACGATGAAGAACGGCGGGGGGCTTGCGCCGAGCGTTGCTGGATTGATCGACGTGTTCAAGCGTACCTACCCCTCATATGCCTTTCGGCGGAAGCCCGTCGATTGCATCTGTTCGGCGTTCTGTTCGAGCGCGTTGGACCGGACCAGCGCGAGCGGGAGCAGCACGAATATGACTGACTGTCTTCTAACGATCGTTGTCTCTCGCTTCGCACGCCCAGCTTCAATGATTGAAGATTTATTCAAGCATTGCATTCTCCTACGTAAAGTCGAGGGATGCTGCCAATTTTGCCGCCGCGCGGCCGGAAGCTAATTATATTTCTTCTTGGGCACATAAGTCCAGCCTAAATTCGCGGGCGAGCTAACGTTTTTTAATTGATGATTCTTACGAACAACGCTGCGCTGAATCTTTCCGCTGGTCGTACGTGGCAGCGAGCCCGGCCGGACTAGGACGAGGTCATACAATCGCACTCCGTAAGCTTCAGCGACGGCTTGGAGGGCACAGTCGACCATCTGCGAGCGCTCGTGTCGCATCGCCCGCGTTCCAGTCACCGTCTGCAACGTGGTCCCCCGCGACCCAAATCCCGCCCACCTCGCCCTCGCCCTCGCCAGCGCGGAGGCCGGTTTCCGGATCGACAGTGGCCACTGAGCCGTCTGCCAACGGGCGGCCGCAACTGACCACTGACGCTGCCAAGCCGAGCGTTTCGCTGGTCATCGTACTCTTGCACAGCCCAATGTCCGACAGTGAGGCACAATCCTATGGCATCTCAAAGACGTCCTCACGCAGCGTCCTCACACGCATGTGACCACAGCCCAAGCCAGCGGTCGGGTTGAACGGCACGACGCGCACGCGTGACAGGTGGGCGGCACGCGACCGATGCAAGCAGTCATGTTTGGATCGGGAGTGCGATACGATAGGGACACCAGAGGCGATCTGCGGATCAAGCCCCGCGTCAGCGTTTGGGCGTCACTGATATGGCCCGCAGAGATCGGCTTAGGCATAAAGCCCAGCGGCTGTTTCCGGGTGCCGAGCCAGCCGCTCCCCACCCTCAACAGTCCTTCGCACGGCCAAGCTGATCGAGTTGGAGCCATGACGCCGAGAATGGACGGAGCTGGTAGCCTCGGGCGGTAGCTGGTCTTGGGCGCTCCGGCACGAGGCCCAGTGCACCGGCCGCACCGTGAGTCTCACTTTCGATGAGGAGGGCCGCCGGTTCTTCGGCACACGCCCGCTTTCGCGATGCCTGGGTGGCAGGTCTGGACCCAGGCGACCGAACCGGACGCGATGCCTCCGGCCTGCGCGTCCCTGCCGTTTCTCTGACGAAGCGCTGATCGACGGTCCCCCGGCCCCGTCACGGGCAATCGGTCCAGGCCTTCCAATCGAACTCCGTGCGCTGCTCCCGCGCGTTGGCGGCGCAGGCGGCCTGCGGTACGCGGTTCATGCAGGTCTTCTGCCCGTTGCCACGCGAGGTGATGGTGCAGGCGCCCGCAGCCTCCTCGGGCTTCGTCTGTGCGCCCTGCGCCTGGGCGCCGGTGATCCCGTGCGACCCCGCCAGCGCGAGGGTCAGGGTGATCGCCGCGGCGAACGGTTTCATCGGCATGGCCTCCATCCTCCCGCGCTTCGGGCTCGGGCGCGCCGGACCGCCATGAACCGGCCGGCGCGCCATCGCATCCGGGAATTCTACCGGATGCGCACGATCTTGGCGACGCTGGGCACCCCGCTCGCGTCGAGGGCGAACAGCATCCAGTTGCCCGGCGTGACGATCCCCGGATCGGACGGCAGCGCGAGGCTGTACTGCGTTCCGTTCGAGCCGGAGATGGTCAGCGGCACGCGCCGCTGGTCGTTGTCGACCGTGTGCGTGGTGCTGCCGACCCGCACCAGGGCAAAGCTTCCGACCGCGCGGTCGGTGGTCGCGCCGATCGTGGTCCCGAGGGCGGCCGTGGTCGGGGCGGCCGTGATGGTCGGCCGGCTCGCGAGTTGCCCGTTGGCGTCGTATAGGTAGGGAGGGGTCAGGATCTGGAGGTTGGGATGGTCGGCGGCACAGTTGCATAGGCCGCCGCCCGCCGACAGCACGCGGCCGTCGGCGAGGAGCAGCGCGACGCTGTGATAGGTCCGCGGCACGCTGATCGGCGCGAGGCGCACGACCCGGTTCGTCTTTGGCGACCACATCTCCGGATAGTAGATCGGGGTGGAGTCGGTGAACGGGATCGGCACGGTCTGGCCTCCGACCACGACCACGTCGCCGCTCGGCAGGACCACGCTGTTGTGGAACGCCCGCGCGAACTGGAGCGGCGCGGTCGCCGCGACGGTCGGCGTCGAGCCCGGGCCGCCGCCGATATCGATCGTGTAGGTCGCCCCGTTCGCCGGCACGTTCTGGTACTGCGCCGCGCCACCGGCCTTGAAGATCCGGTTGACGTCGAACATCGTCGCGGTGCCGTTGATCGAGAAGGTGTCATCGGCGCGGGTGCCCGCATTGGTGAGCATGCCGTTGCCGCGGGTGTCGATCCAGTGCATCTGCCGGCTCGGGCCGGCATGGAACACCGCGCCGTTGCCCATGCCGAACATCCAGAAATGGTTGTCGGCCCGGTACATATCGACGCCCGGCTCCGCCCCGGCGTCACCCGAGACGTTCGACAAGACGCGCCAGCTGCCGGCAGAGGCCGACCAGACCTCGGCGTTCTTGCCGCCGATATTGCCCGACCACGAGCCGCCGTAGGTCAGGGTCTCGCCGGTCGAGAGGGTGACGTTGGAATTGTAGCCGCGGGGAATCCGCAAGGTCGGTCCCGCGCTCCACTGATTGGTGTCGGGATTGTAGATCGAGGTGCCGCCGGCGGTGATACCGCCGGTGATCATCAGGCGACCGTCGGGCAGGAGATTGGTGCCGGGGCAGAACATGTCGTGGTTGGTGTTCGACACGTAGGTATCGTTGGAGGCGCCGGTGTTCGGATCGAACACCGTGATCCACGTGCCGTTGCCGTTGCCGAAGCTGGTCTTTGATTCGGCCGCCCACATCATCACCTTGCCCGAAGGCATGACGGTGGCCGAGACCGGCACGAGGCCGAGGCCGGTGAGCGGCGTCCAGGCCGAGGGCGGGGCCGGCGGCACCAACGCGAAGACCGCGTTGCTCTGGAGCGTGCAATCCCACTGGATCACCGCCCCTTTGTTGTCGAGGGACGCGTTGGAGATATTGAGGCAGCGGCCCGAATGGGTGGCCACGACCTCGTGGAAACCGCCCGCCTTGCGGAAGGCCCACAGGCCGCCGGGACCGCCGCAGGTCTGCTGTGAGACCGCGGCGCCGTTGGTGGTCGCGCCGTTGGTGACCGTGAGGCACAGGCCGGACTTCACGTTCTGGATCTGGTACCCGGTCCCGGACGCCGTGAACCGCCAATCCATGTGGGTGGCGCCCGGCTCGCAGGGCCACTGGTCGATCCCGACGCCGGTCGCGGTCTGTCCGCCCGGGTTCTCGACGCACATGGCCGAGTGGCGGGCGACGATCAGGCCGGTCGTGGCGGGTGGCGCATCACCCGGCGGGGTCGTGCCGCCGGTTCCGCCCGCGGTCGAGCCGCCGGAGCCGGTGCCACCTCCGGTTCCGGACGTGCCGCCACCGCCCGATGCCGCGGCGACGGCGGCGAAGGTCTGGTTGGCGCCGCCGTGGCAGCCCCACTGGATCATCTTCGCGCCGCCGACGGTGCTGGCGCCGTACACATCGAGGCACTGGCCCGAATAGGCCGCCACGAGGCCGAAGCCCGCCCCTTGCGCCTTGGCCGACCACGTCTGCTGGGTGGCGCCGTTGCAGCTCCACTGGATGACGGCGGCCCCCGCATTGTTGGAGATCTGGGAATCGACGCACAGGCCGTTCGCCTGATTGACCAGCGCGAAGCCGTTGCCGAACGCCTTGACCTGCCAGGTCTGCGCGGCGCTGCCGGTGCAGGCCTCCTGATCGAGCTGCGTTCCATTGGCGGTCGCGCCGCCCGGCACGGTCAGGCACAGGCCCGAATGGGTCGCCTTGATCGGCCCCGATCCGGTGCGGTTCGCAAAATCGATCGCTCCGCCGGTTCCGCCGGCGCTGGTCCCCGATCCCGTGGCGACGGCGGCGAAGGTCTGGTTGGCGCCCCCGCTGCAGCCCCACTGGATCAACTTCGCACCGTTGGCGGTGCTGCCGCCGAAGACGTCGAGGCATTGTCCGGAATAGGCCGTGACGAGGCCGAACCCTGCCCCTTGCCTTCTCCCCGACCACGTCTGCTGGCGGCTGCCGTTACAGCCCCACTGGATGATCGTGCCGCCCTGCGTGTTGGTCATCTGCGAGTCGATGCACTGCCCGCTCGCCTGGTTGACCAGCGTGAAGCCGTTGCCGAGCGCCTGGACCTGCCAGGTCTGCGCGGCGCTGCCGGTGCAGGTCTCCTGATCGAGCTGCGTTCCATTGGCGGTCGCCCCGCCCGGCACGGTCAGGCACAGGCCCGAATGGGCCGCCTTGATCGGCCCCGATCCGGTGCGGTTCGCAAAATCGATGTCGGCATGGGCCTGGGATGCGGCGGTGCTCGCGGCTATCGAGCATAACAGCGATATCAATGCTGGCTTGAGGCGCAGCGGGGCTCGGCAGACCATGTCTTTGACGCACTCAAGCAATTCTAGAGTTGAGCAACATGGCCCCGCTGTCCTAAAATTGAATTAATTCGCGCTTGCTTAACGATGCCGCAAAGATGCCGTCGGATCAGATGGACTCCAATCAATCCATGCACTGGTCACATCTGTCTTCGAGCCATGCCATAGATCTGCCGTGCCAGAGGTGAAATGCCCGCTCACGGAGCGGACCTCAATTCTTGCTGCCTGCCCCAAGCATCCCTCTAGGGTCAAAACCCGATCAACGCATTGATTGATCGTCGTAATGCGGTTTCAATGGCGCGCTTCGAGACAGAGAGGCGCGCCATGGCGGACTTGTTCTGACTATCGGACGAACAGTGGGCGGTGATCGAGCCGTTCATGCCCAAGAACCAAGCTTCCCGCGCCGCCTTCACATCCGCCCGCGCGTGCTCGGCGGCATGGGCTGTCTTTTTTTGTAGGTGGGATCGCGCGCGTCGAGGAACGCCCACAGCGTGCCCCGTCCGATCTTCAGATCACGCTCGGCCAAAAGCCGGGCGCGCATCGCCTCCAGGGCGATGTCGCTCTGCGCGTCGATCAGGCCGCGCAGGAAAGCCTCGTGCGAATCGAGCTTCGAGGTTCGGGGACGGCCCTGGGAACGGGCGGCCACCGTGCCGGTCGCCTCGACCGCCGCCCAGCGGATCCGCCCTGGCGATCCCGCCCCCAAAGCGGGCGACCGCCTGACGCCGCGGGGTGGCCGCATCCACCACCCGCTCGCGCAGGTCCAGGCCGTAGGGTCGCCCCATGTCTCGCTCCTCGCCCGGAGCAAGCACCGAATCAGCCCGCAAAAGCCCTGTGAACCCCGCCAAACCGATTCGGCTCAAACCGAAAACGCTCTACATTCTTGTGCCGCATCGGCTTTCTCTGACAAGCCGGTTCCCACCTTTCGGGCCGACGCTTTAGATCTCGACATGATATCAAAGACATCACACAAGCGGCGCCATGGATTTCTTCTCCTGACTTGAGGTCGCATAAGATCGAGACACCCAGGACTTCAATCACTGAATACGACGATGATCGAGTTGGCTCACCTCGCGTCGCCATCAATCGCCGACATCCGTGACGAGGAGCAGAACAGAGTTGGCCGGAATGGTCATCGAAGCACTCGATGGCATTTCATGCATAGGCGCATGATGTGCCCACACTTCGCCCCCGTTTCCAGCGGCGTTCCGATTTACCCAGCGATCGTAAACGTCGCTGTTGAAGGCCTCGATCCACCGCCCGTCCCGCGGCATGCCGATGCGGTACCCATTCAACGTCTCTTCGTTCAGAGAGACCACGATCATGACATCGCGACCGCGCCCTTCGATCCATCGCTGAAAAGCAAGGACCCGGTTGTACTCGTCCACGACGACGATCCGAACCCCTTCACCACGCAGGGCCGGATGCCGTCGTCTCATCTCGACCAGTTCGCGCGTGAAGCGGAGATGGTCCGCCATCGCGGGGTCCGCCGCCGAGAGTCCGTCCCAGTCAATGAGTACGTCCGAGAAGTAGGCGGGATTGTCGCTCCATTGCTTGTCTTCGAGCACCTCCTGTCCCATGAACAGCATGGGTATGCCGGGGCTCGTCAGCAGGAGCCCGGTCGCGACGCGCGACCGGCTGCGGGCATACCAGGATCGCGGATTGGAGGGATCGGCGAGCTTCGGGATCCGGGCCTTCCCCCTGTCCCGGTAGACCTCGTCGTGACTCTCGACATACTCGACGCGCTTCCAGCGTGCCGGAAAGTCCGTTCGCGCGATCGCGTCGGCGACGGCGTGAAGCCCGACATGGGCGTCCCTGCCGTGGGACGCCGCGGCGAGCGCCCGGCGCACCGCCTCCCGCAGACCGTCGCTCCACGTCGCGTCGAAGCCGGCGCCGCCCTCCTCCCGGCGACGAACCACCCACGGATTCACGTTCCAGTACTCGGCGATGTGGATGGCCTCCGGACGTCCGGTCCTGACCGTCGCGGTGATGTCCTGCAGCAAGGCCCAGCCCCGGTTGCTGGACTGGTCGATGACGGTCGCCTGATCGTATCGGTAGCCGTCGATCCGGTACTCGTTCACGAAGAAATTCGTGTTGTCGATCAGAAATTGCCTGATCTCTTCCTTCGCGAAGGCGAAGACCGGCCCGGCATGATCCTGTTCGGTGAAGTAGAGGCTCCGGTTGGGATCGCCCTGCGGCTGTAGATCGAAGAACCACAGGCCGTCGGCGTGCCCGCGGGCCTCGGCTCCCGCGTGGTTCAGGACGATATCGAAGAGCACTGCGATCCCGGTGAGATGAAACAGATCCACCATCGCCTTGATCTGGTTGATCGGGATCGCGAGCACGTCCTTCGACGGCGCCGAACGGCCGCGCCGACGGAACAGTTCGGCGACGAAGGCGGCATCCTCATCCGACAGCGCCTCGACCGTGTAGTCCATCTCGGGGGAGAACAGGTCGACGCCGCCGTAGCCCATGCTGCGCGGGGCGGCATATTCGGCCATCGGCAGGAACTGGACGGCATTGACGCCGAGGTCGGCGAGATAGTCGAGGCCTCTCAGCACGTCGATGACCGTCGCGACCCGGCTGCGCAGATCGGGGCCGCGCCACGTGCCGATGTGCAGTTGGTAGAGGATGAGATCGTTGAAGGCCGGAGGGCGCCAGCCGTCCGCCTGCCAGGGATAGGTGTCGGCGCGGCGGATCACGCAGTTCGCGGCCGGATAGGCCGGCATGGCCGTCAATTCGCGGGCATAGGGGTCGCGCTTGTAGCCCTCTGCGCCCGCCCCCTTCACGTAGAAGCGATACTGGTCGCCCTCGCCCGCCCCTGGGACGAAGCCGAGCCAATGGCCGAGGTCGCCCCGCGTCAGCGCGTTCGCCTCGGTCGCGATCCAGCTCTCGCGCCCGGAAAACCGCCCGACGACATGGACCGCGGCGGCCTGCGGGGCCCAGACGCGAAAGGTCGTGCCGCCGCCGACCGGATGGGCTCCCATCGGGGTGTCGGCCGCGATGTGCTGCAGGGAGAGGGGCATCGCGGACCTCAGTCGTAGCCGCCGAACATGAACAGCAGGGCGCGCTCGTCGAGACTGTTGATGAGCGCGTGCATCTGCCCGCCCTTGACGATGCTGAGATCGCCCGGACGGATCGTCCTGATTTCGAAAGCCCGATCCCGGTCGTCGCGCTGCTCCCAGTCCGCCATGACCATCAGCGCCTTCCCCTCCATCAGCAGGAACGCCTCCTGATTGTCGCGATGGCGGTGGATGCCGATGATGGCGTCCGGTTCGAGGATGTGCAGATCCATGTAATCGACCGCCATGAACCGCTCCCGCCGATCCGGGGCGGGCCTGCGTCCGTAGGCGTCGAAGCTCCAATCGGGCAGGTCGCGCCCGAGTTCGGGCAGCAGGTCGCGTCCGGCGGCATCGCGCCGCCTCTGCTCGTGGCCGAAATAGTTCGAGTAGAGATTGCGATATTCGAGGTAGCCGAGCCCGCCATGGGCGTTGCGGCTGCGGCCCACCGACAGGAAGCCGTTCCACCCGCGCTGATTCATGGAGAATTCGAGCCGGTGGTTTCGCCCCTCCCGGGAATCCCAGATTTCCCGCGCAGGATCGGCGAAGGCGAGTTCGAGGCGCAGCGTCCGGGTCGGATGCAGGGTGTGGTCCGGCGCGTAGTTCAACAGCTCGACCGCGCCGTCGGAGGCGTCCGCATCGGCCCGCGCCTTGTGCATCGGTTCGTCGAACAGGTCGGCATGCGTTCCCTTCACGAGGTCGGGCCGCGCCAGGAGGAACGAGCCCCACGCCTGTTGCGCCTTGCTGCCGAGCTCCGCCGGCGCCTCCCCGGCGTCCAGCGCCCAGAGTTCGACCCTGTAGAGCTGCGCCTCCTCGTCGAAGGGCATGACGATCGTCGACGTCGTCTCGTGATCGCCGATCTTCAGGTGGAGGCGCAGATGCGAGTGGCGGCAGACGCCGTCGCCGCCGACCAGCGGCGAGGCCTGCGGCGGGCTGAAAGCGATGCTGACGAACGAGCCGATCCAGGCCTCGCCCACGGCCGCGAAGCCGCGCGCGACCTGAACCCCGGTCAGCGTGAACGCGCGCAGGTTCTGCTTCTGGAAATCCTCGCGGTTGTCCTGCCCGCGCGGGTCGGCGGTCTCGGGGCCGCCGCCGGACGGTCCGTAGAAGGCCAGGGAGGCGATCGGGAAGAGGTACTGGATGCTGTCGGCCAGGTAATGCTGGCGATCGGCGGCGAGGGGAAAGCCTTCGATCTCGCCGATGACCCGCATCACCGGATTGTCGCGGTCGTAATTCGGCTTCCGCCCCCCGTCCTGACCGATGAGGAACGCTGAGCGCGCGATATCCGCCTGTACGAGTGTCATCGCCGTGTCCCTCAAGCGCTGTGGTACAGGAAAGCGACGAACCGGAGCGGCTTGTCCTTGGACTCGTTTCTGATGCCGTGGATGCCGCCGCTTTTGGTGAAGATCACGCTTCGGGGCTTCACCTTGACGGCGCGCACCGGCTGCGGCCCGAACCCGTAGACATGCTGCTCGACGACGGCCGCCCCCGAGAGCGACGGGTCGTCGTGCTCGCCCATGAAGGCCGTGCCTTCGCCTTCCGTGATGTAGTAGAGTTCCTCGCTGCCGATGTGGCGATGAACGCCCTCGAACGTTCCGGGTGGGATCGTGACTTCGTGGAAGAAAACCAGCGAACCGCTGAACTGCTGCTGCAGCACCCAGCGCATCTCGATGACGTTCAGGCCGGGCGTCCGATTGTATTCCGGGTTGCCCGGCTCCATCATGCCGTTGTCGTAGCGGACCGGCTGGATCTGCCCCACGTCGTCGACGAACCAGCCGCGCTGGAAATAGAGCCCGTAATTGGGATCCCTGACCGTATTTTCATCGGCATTCGGCTCCTGAACGTTCGGCACCTGGACATTGCGATCGAAGAAATTGTCCCACCGCGCCGCGAGCTCCTGCCTGATCTTGCGGCCGTTCGGCCATTCGACGTCGAGTTCGCCGAACGCCACCTTCACCAGATCGAAGGCGCTGCCGCCGTCCCGCAGGAGCGCCGCGAACTGCGGCAGGCAGGTGATGGAGCCCCGGTGCCCCATCAGATCGAGGACCTGGTAGTCGTGCCGCTTGCCGCGCGGCAGTTCCAGCGTTTCCCAGAACTCGACCTGATACGCGCGGATCCAGGGACACCAGTGCAGCCGCACATCGACCACATCGGCCAGCAGGTCGGCGGAGGTCGGCCCGGTCGATCTCATGAAGGCGACGTAAGCCCGGATGTCGGGCGCCATGGTGCGCTGCCGCTCGCGCACCATCTCCGACAGGCGCCCGCCCCTGTATTCGATCCGCACGAAGTTCGAGAGCTTCAATCCGTCGATGTAGACCTGTCCCTTCAGTACGGTGATGTCGCTCTTTGCCCGGACTTCGTCGACGTTGTAGCGGTAGCGCGGACTGCGCGTCGCGTTGAGGTACTGCGCGTGATAGACGCGGTCGGGAAAGAACACGACTTCGAAGATCTGGGCGAACGGATCGGTGGCGAGCCTGTCGAAGCGGGCGTCCATCGGGTCCTCCTGGAGCGTCTTGCGGCGAAGCGGATGCCGACCCGTCGCGAGAAGAGGCGGCAAGACGAGAACGGAGACCCGCCGATCCGATGCGATCGGGCCGGAAGTCTCTGGAGCATCGTCCCGAAAGGTGGTTTCCGGCTTTCGGGACGATGCGGCACAAGAGCCTAGACGGCTTGTTTCAACCGGTCGGCGACCCGGAAGGCGTTCGCCTGGATGGTCAGCGTCGGGTTGGCGCCGCCCGAGGTCGGCATGAACGAGCCGTCCGTGACGTAGAGGTTGTCGAATCCCCACATGCGGCAATCCGGATCGAGGACGGAGTCGGTCTCGTCGGTTCCGAAGCGCATGCCGCCGAGGATGTGGTTGGCGATCCGCACGCCGTTGCCGTAGACGGACCCGTACTCGGAATCGGTCGGCTTGATGTCCTTGATGCCGCTGTTCTCGGCGCCCTTGAGGAGGATATTCTTGCAGATGTCGGCCATGACATTCATGACGTGACCGTCATGGGAGTGCCACTGCTTGATGATGTGCGCCGACTTGCGGTTCCACTTGTCGCGGACAGGGTGCAGTTCGATCCGGTTGGTCAGCCGCGGAATCTGATTGGCCATGAAGCTGACCGACAGGCGCGTGCCGAAGTCATGGTCGAGCCACGTGCGCATGGCGCCCTCGCGCCGGCCCGTCTCGCGCATGAAGCCGCTCCAATTGGTGTCGAGGTCGGCGCTCTGGTCGTTGCGGGCAAGGGTGACCGGCAGGCACTGGTCCGAGGTGTTGTTGTAGATGACGCCGCCGGCCCACATCCCGTTCGCGTCGAGGAATTCCGCGCCGGCGCATCCGTCGGTGGCGTAGTCGCTGTCGAGCGAGATCGACTTGTCGTAGCGCCGTCCGGTCAACGCGGTCTCGGCGCCGCCGAAGGCATGCGTCAGGAAGAAGCGCCCGAGCAGGCTGCCGTCCTCGCCGTAGCGGGCGCGGCGTCCGAAGCCGGTCGGGTCGTGCTCGCAGGACAGCATCATCAGCCGGATCGATTCCACCGCCGAGCAGGCGACGACCACGACCTTGCCGGAAACGGTCTTCGTCCGGCCGCTCTCGTCGCGGAAGTGGACGCGATCGACCTTCGCGCCGCTGGCTTCCAGATGCGTGACGGCGGCGTTCGGCAGGAGTCGCAGGAACGGGCCCGCCTGAGGATCCTTGAGCGTCGGGCGCAGCAGCGAGACCCAGGTGTTGGATTTGTAGCCGAGCGGATCGCCGTAGCGGTTCACGTAACCGACGCGGGGTTCGCCGGCCTTGCGACCGCTGGGTGCGTGATCCTCGGTGATCACGGCGAGCGGCGTGCGGTACGTCGCCAGCCCCAGCGCCGCCATGCCCTGCCGGGCCACCTCGCTGATCGGGTTGGCCGCGAGCGGCTTCTGGTAATTGTTCGTTCCGAAAGACTTGCCCTGCCCCTGAGCGGTGCCGTTGATGCCGACGAGACGCTCGGCCTTCTCGTAGTAGGGCAGAAACGCGTCGTAACCGATCGGCCAATCCCTGACATGGTCGAGGGTATCGCCGGGATCGTCCTTGAGCGTGCGGCCCTCGTTGGCCGTCCGGAGCCGGAAGTCGCGCTCGGTGAACCGCAGCGACACGGCGCCGTAGAGTTGGGTCCCGCCTCCGACGACCTGCGCGGTGTAGCCCTCGACGGTCACCGTCGACTTGTTCTGAGGCTTATCGGGATCGGAATAGATATGCGGCTCGTCGTTGAGGTCCGGCTCGACGTGGCTGCCGTAGAAGGAGGCGTTGGTGTTCGCCATGCCCGGAATGGTGATGATGCGCTCGGGCCCGGCGTTGAACATCTCGTCCCGCTTGAAGTCGCTGAGCGCGAACGGCCCGCGGTCGTCGTCGCCCTGGGTCCTGAGCAGCGGTCCCTTCTCCAGCACGAGGACTCTCATCCCGCTGCGGGCAAGCTCGTAGGCGATCGGCGCGCCCCCTGCCCCGCTTCCGATCACGACGACATCGAACTCGGCTTCCATGTCGATTTCCCCCGATCAACGCAGGCCAACACAGATCAACCCAGATATTCGGTGCTCTGTCCGTAGGGGCGCTCGATCGTGCGCTGCCAGTCGAAGGCCGTCGTCGGCGGCAAGGCCGGGTCGGTCACGCGGTAGCTGTCGGCGAGATAGGCCCAGGTCATCGCGCCGAAGTTGCCGCCGTACTTCGGATGGCAGAACGCCCCGGTCCACGCGTGCCGCCTGAGCAGGTTCACGAAGTAGGTCGGGTTGTCGTAGCGGTTCAGATCCCATCCATCGGCGACGAGAGCGCTCCAGGGGGTGCCGGCCGACATATCCTCGTAAAGCTTGTTGTAGCCGACGGCGGGCCGCTGATCGCCGGGCGAGCGGCTCGCGTCGCTCGGAATCCGCTCGACCGCGATGCCGGGGAACCGGCGGCGCAGCACCTGCGCGATCATGTCGAGGCAGGTCCGGTAGCCCGGAAGATGGTGCCGCTCCTCACGGGCCAGGATCTTGTCGATGTAGTTTGCAGCGCCGACCGAAACGTCCAGACGATGCAGGTTCGGAATCTGCGCGGTTGCGGCGCCGCGTTCGAGGAAGATGCGGGCCTGCTCGTCCTCGAACGGCAGGATCTGGCGAACCAAGCGATCGAGAAGCGTGAACTCCCAGCGTTCCAGGACCACCGTTTCCTGGTACTCCCAGGTGAAGAACGACGACCAGACGCTGCCGTCCGAATGCTGGAAAAGTTGCGGGTTGACCGGATCGAGGACGGGCGATCCGTCGATGAGGAAGCGGTAGCGATGGCGCTGACCGCGCCCGACCATCAGGGTCACCGCGTGGTACAGCGTGTCGCCGACCCGCTTCATCTCGATCGGTCGATTGAGCGCGCCCGCGGTCGTGACCAGCGCGACGGCACCGAACCGGGGGCCGTCGTTCGCCTCCTTGAGCACGAAGGTGACGTCGTTGAAGTCCATGTAAGCGCCGCTCTCGAACTCCTCGCGTGAACTCGGCTCATGCGCATCAACGACCGGGAAGCGCCAAGCATCGCTGATGCGCGCGCGCTCGTGTTCGGCCTCCAAGCCAAAGTAGGAATGCCTGGGCTCACGATTGTCGCGCGCGAGGAAGCGCGCGCAATGGTTCAATACGTATTCGTCGCTTTTATCAACCAATCTTGCTCGCATTGCCATGACCTCATTTTGGATCAAAGCCTGACAAAACAACATGAACGATCGAATCTGATGCTTTCGACTTAAACCGTTGTCGCCGGCTGCCGTCAATCTGTTTTTTCGGACTCAGACCTCGCAAATGGTCATTTCCGGGAAGCCAGCTATGCTGACCAAACGCGGCCATAAAGAGCGCCGAACATGACTTGGAGCATCGTCCCGAAAGGTGGTTTCCGGCCTTCGGACAAAGACGATGCGGCACGGAAATTGAGAGCATCGTCCTGGATCCGATATCCAGGACGATGCTCTGGAGCGCTTTCCGACGCAGTGGGCACCGGTTCGTCGTAAGAAGGCGCGGTCGCCGATCGCGCCGCGCCGCACGCTCGGGCCGGAACACTTCCCGCGGTGCGAGGTAGTGGGAGCAAAGGCCGGCGCGATGCCGGCCGCCCACGCCCGCTTCCGGAAAAGGCCACACCATGCTCTTCACCGAGATCGTCAGCGCGCTCGGCCTCGGCATCCTCGCCGTGGATGTCGAGGAGACCCTCGACACGTATCTCTGAATCCCGAGCGGGCGCGGCGGTCCGCCGTGCCCGCCGACACCGGCCCCGCGGAGGTTTTCCATGACCGACACGACGAAGCGGCCCGACGGCGACGAGCGGCGGGATTTTCCCGAGGCGCCGGATCGTCCGCGCCTGACCCCGCAGGGACATGCCAGCGGGACCGCCTCAGGGGAAGACAGCACCGACCCGCAGGGCGGGGCCAAGGAGGGACAGGGCGACAAGGCGGAGGGCGCGTAGCCCGGGAAGGCGCGCCGCTCCGAACCGTTCGGCCGCGCGCTTATAGGGCCGTCGCGGCCCGGCCTGCGACCGCCTGCGCGGCAGAGCGGACCAGCCGCAGTTCCTCCCGGTAATCGCGGTGCGCGCGGATGGCCGTCTCCAGGGCGCGGCAACGGGCGGCGAGGGGCTCGAAGCCCAGGCTTCCGGCCGCGGAGATGAGGATGTGCGCCTGTCGCGCCAGCGTCGCGGCGTCGGCGTCGGGAGCGAAGCTCGTCTCCAGCATCGCGATCAGGCGTCCCCGCAGCCGCTCGACGTGATCGGTGCCGATGAGGCGACCGAGTTCGGCCATCGTCTCCGGGTCGGCGGCCCGCTCGGTGACGCCGGGGGCGGACCATGCGCGGCCTGCGGGCGGGCCGCCCTTCACGGAAGGCGGCGCCCAGCCGGAGGTTTTTTTCGAGTGCTCCGGCGCGCCGGGTGGGCGTGACAAAAGGCCGGCGCGGCCGGCCTCGGTCACCGCCACCAGCATCCCCTGCGGGCAGGGCTCGCAGCGCACCAGCCCGGCCTGCGCGAGGGCGAGGACGGCGGCCATCCGGCCGGCGGGGGAATCGCCCGTCTCGTAGGCGAGATCGGCCGCGTCGCGGTTGAGGATCAGGCCGCGATCCGCGACGACGAGGAGCCGGAGCAGGCGGGCGGCGGCGTCGGGGGCGGCCTCCGGCGGGAGCGCAGCGCGGCGCTCGCGGAAGCCGCGGCCGGCCTGCGCCACCGCCGTCCAGGCCTCCGGGTCGCCGACTTGGAAGACGAGGTCGCAGGCGGGCCCTAGGCGCTCGGACAGGGCGACGCTCGGAAGAAGGTTCTGCGGGCCCGACGCACGCAGGCTCCGCAGGGCGGCAAGGCCGGTCTCGTCGGCGACGAGGGCGATGTCGGCCTCGCCCGCGTCCGATACGATCCGGAACGCCTGGGACAGGGCCTCGGCCGGGCCGGCCGCGGTGTCGGAAAGAAGCAGCGCGGCGGGCCGGGCCTTCAGGCCGCGCCGGGCCCAGAGTTCGTCCGCGGGCGCGGACGGAGCCGCGGGGGAATCGCGCCGCGACAGCCGGTCGAGCGTCCCGAACAGGTCGGCCGGGCGCAGCGGCTTGACCAGGATCGCGTCGAACAGCCGGTCGGCGCCGCGGCGCGCGGCGAGGCCGTGGCGGTCGGCGGTGATGCCGACGAGGCGCAGGCGGCCGGCCGGACGCGACAGCTCCTTCATCAGGCGCGCGAGCGCGTAGCCGTCCATCTCGGGCAGGTGATAGTCGATCAGCGCCACGTCGTGCTCGCCCTCGGCGAGCCGGCGCAGGCCCTGGAAGCCGTCGGCGGCGATCTCGACCCGATCGCCGCGGCGCTCGCACAGCGCCCGGATCAGCTCCTGCGAACTCGTGTCGTCCTCGACGAGGAGGATGCTGAGGCCCGTGCGGAGACCGGGCTCCTCGGCGGTCGGTTCGGATTCGGCGGAGGGGGGAGGCAGGGACGACATCGCATTCAAGGCCGCGGGCGGAAAAGATCGGTCGCGGGGCCGCGCAGGGCCTCGGGCGGAAGGTCGAGGGCGGGCCGCGCCGAGGGCTCCGGCGCCGCCGCACCATGGACGGTCGCGGCAGCCGCGGCGAGGGCGGAGCGCGGAGCGGGCTCGACATCGGCCCCGAGATAGCGCCGCCCGGACGTGTCCGGGGCGGGGGCCGGCATGGGGGCGATCACGGGGGCGATCACGGGCGCGGCGGCGGCGACCGGCTGCAGTCTTACGCGACGCGGACGCGGCGTTGCGGCGACCGTTTCACCCTGCCCGGCGGGGACGAGGCGCAGCCGGTCGAAGGCGGCGGCCATGGCGTCGAAGGTGAGGTCGGAGCGGCATAGGCTGAGGCGCAGCGACAGCGGCCGGTCGGCGCCCGCGACGCCGAGGGCCGGCGGCGCCTCGATCCACTGCCACGCGTAGAGGCAGCGTCGGCCGTCCCCATCGCGGCCGATCGCCAGACCGTAGGGGCCGTAGGCGTTCCGCGCGGGCCGCGTCACGACCTCCATGGCGACGCCCGGCAGCGCGGCGGCCAGCTCGTCGCGGATGCCGTCCCGCGTCGGCTTCGGCGGCAGATCGGGCGAGGCGGCGCCCTCACCCGCCCACGCGGCGACGAGGCGGGCCGTTCCGCCGGGGCTCGCGAACGTCACCCGTTGGGCGATGCCCTCGGGGCGCTCGCTCGCTTGAATCTGCGACGGGCGGCCGATCCAGTGCGGGAGGATCGCCACGGCGTGCCGGTCGAGGGGGCGGGCGACGGCATCGCGGCCGGCCGCGAATCCGGCGTCGAGGCTGGCGTAGCGGGGCGCGGCGAGGACGGCCGTGTCGCGGCTCTGGCAGGCGCCGAGCAGGGCGAGCGGGAGGGCGAGGCAAGGCAGGAGCGGGCGGATCACGGGCGGTTCTCTTGACGGGCGGGCGGGCGGCGGATCGATCCGGTGCGGTCGGCGTCGAGGGGTTGTGGGGCGGCCTCGGTCGGGGCCTTCAGGCGCTCGTCCGACCAGAGCGAGCCGAGGGGGGCGGGTTTCTCGGCCGCGGTCGGGCTGCTCGGGCCATCCTCGCCGTTCCAGGCGGGTTTCAGCGCGAAGCCGAAGCGCTCGTAGGGCATCGGGCCGACGCCGGGGACGCGGCGGGCGATGGTGGGCGTCCGGGCGGAGGCCTTCTGCGCCGGAAGCGGCGGATCGGCCATGCCGGTGGGGGCGACGCGCAGGTCGTTCTCCATCGCGACCGCGACCGGGAACTGGCTGCGCGCGATTTTCGGGAGCGTGACGTCCGGCGCCACGACCTCCTCGGCGGAGGGGACGCGCCCGGCCGGGGCGCGGGCGTCGAGGGTGAGCCAGGCGGAGGCGGGCGTGGAGGCCGGTTTGGCGGCCTGCTCGGGGTGCGGCCCGCACGGGGTCGGGCGGTCGCCGGTGCGGAACAGGAGATCGACCACCTTGGGAAACAGGCCGTCGTAGCGGTTCACGATATCGAGAAACGCCTTCTCCTGGCGCAGGCGCCGCAGGGTCAGGGCGTAGCCGTAGACGGTGGCCTCCTTCGGGAACCACGCGACCGCGCGCCGGAACCAGCCGAGCGCCGTGTCGAACTGGCAGTTGTTGTAGGCGTACCACGCCAGCGCCTGCGCGCCCTCGCCGGAGGCGACGGACGCCGTGACCTGGGCGTAGCGCCGCAGCCGCTCGGCCTCGATCGGCGGCGGGTTCGTTCGCGTGAGGTCGGCCTCCAGCAGGTCGATGAACAGCAGGGTGTTGTTCACCAGCGGCTCGCGCCACGCATAGGCGACCTCCTCGGCCTCCCGGCGGTAGCCGAGCCGGTCGAGGGTGTGGGCGAGGCCGTGGGCCACCATGGCGTCGCCGGCGCGAGACATCGCCCGCTTGAACCATGTCAGCGCGGTCGGGAAATCGCGGCGCTTGAACGCGAGCCACGCCACCAGGGCCGGCTGGTTCGCGTCGCTCGCGGCCTCGGCGTAGGTCTCGAACGCCGCGAGGTCGTCGGGGGGAACGGTCTGGCCCGCCTCGTCGTGCAAAACGGCCGCGATGCGCCCGCGGGTCAGGTCGATGCGGATCGGGGCGCGCTCCCCCGCCGAGGCGAGGTCGGCGAGGCGGTCGATCTCGGCCATGGGCAGGAAGGCCATCGCCCGCAGCAGCACCGCGCGGCGGGCCTCGCCCTCGGCCGCCGGCATCAGCCGCCGCAGCAGGGCGACAGCCTCCGCGGCGCGCTCGGTGCGGCCGAACGCTTCGGCGATCGCCAGCGTCAGATCGAGGTCGCCGGGTTCGACCTCGGCCCGGCGGCGCTCGACGGTTGCCGCGAGATCGGCCCAGCGCTTCGCCTTGGCGAGCGCCAGGACGGTGCGGCGCAGCTCGCGGCGCACGATCGCGCGGGTCAGCGCCGCGGAGGGCTTCCAGCCGGGCTCGGTGCGGGCGCGCTCCGTCAGTGCGACTTGCAACTCAGCGAGGCGGTCCACTGACAAAAAATCCCAGAGCGGGCCTTCGTCCTCGCCGCCGGGCTCGGCGGTCCAGAGGTCGGCGGGGGGCTGCCAGCCCGGATGCAGGCGGCGCAGGCGCGCGCTCTCGGCGGCGACCCGCGCCTCCTGCTTCTGCGCGGCGTAGTAGCGGAGCGCCGTCTCGTCGGGCCGGCTGGCCGCGGGCTGCGCGAGGGCGGACGCGACACCGAGCGCCGGAAGAAGCGCCAAAATCAACGCGGCGCGCATGCGGAAAACCTCGTGCGGAGCGCGGCGAGCGCCAGCAGGTGCAGGGTGAGGGGGTAGTAGTTCTGCTCCGCCCGCGGGGTGCGGAGCGCGGCCGGGAACGGCGTGCCGCGGGCGGCGCAGGCGGCGAGCGCGGGCAACGCGGCGTAGCTCGGCTCGACGAGGCGGTCGCTGACCGCGCCCGTCGCGATGTCGGCGAGCGCCGGCCCGGCCTTGCCCTCCCAGAGCGTCAGGAAGGGGGCGTAGAGATCGGGCTCGCTCACGCCGGCCATGGCGAGATAGAGCGGGATGCGGATCGCGTTGTAGGAGAATTGCGCGGGAAACCCGTCCGCCGGGCGCGGGGCCGGGCCACCGAGCGAGACCCAGTCGCTCGGCAAGCGCGCCGGTCCGAACCGCGCGGCGGCGATCAGGCGGCGTCCGCTGCGCGCCAGGCCGGCCCAGTCGAATTCCGGGGCGAGCCCGGCGACGCGGTCGAAGGCCGGAAACACCCAGTAGGACAGGTTGACCACGGGGCCGTCGGCCCGGTCCTCGGCGGAGAAGCCGGACAGGCCGGGCAGCAGCAGCGGCCCATGCGCGGCGCGCGGCAGGATCAACTTGCGGCCGAGTTCGACCGCGATGCGCCGACCCGCGACCCGATGGGAGGGCTCGCCCCAGGCCTGCACCGCCTCGGCCAGGGCCCAGGTGACCAGAAGGTCGCCGTCGGAGGCGTTGTTCAGGTCGGCCACCGCCGGGCGCCGCTCCGGCTCCCAGCGCCACGCGAGCAACTGGTCGTCGCGCACCATCAGGTTGGCCCGCGTCCAGGTCCAGATCCGCTCGAAGGTCGCGCGGTCGTCGGCGGCGACCGCGAGCAGCATGCCGTAGCCCTGGCCCTCCGAATGGCTGATGCCGCCGTTGCCGGTATCGACCACGCGGCCCTGCGGGGTGACGAAGCGCTCGCGATAGGCGCGCCAGCCCTCCACGCCGGCGAGCGAGCCGGCGAAGGCGACGGCCGGCTCGGCACGGGCCGGATGATGCGCGGCAAGGCCGAGCATCAGGGCAAAAATCGCAAAAAACCTCATGACGACCTCCGGCCGAGCTGGCGCACGAGGAGGCGCGAGGAGCCGGCGAGGCAGGCCGCGACGAGGAGGGCGGCGAGCCCGTAGAAGCCGGCGTTGAGCGAGAGCCATCCGGCCAGCACGCGGCGGAGGTTGGCGAGCGAGGGCGGGGCGGTCGGCACGTAGCGCGGTGCTTCGGCGGCCCGCACGACGACGGTGCCGTCGACGGCCGAGAGCATGGCGAGCCGCCCCTGCGGCCGGCTCCACACCCGCGGATGGACGAGGCAATCCACCGCCTCGCGGAGCGCGGCGGGGCTCGGCGCCGTGACGAGGGTGAGGAGGTCGTCGGTTTGCGGGCCGGTCACCGCCTGCGCCAGCACGGCGGAGGCGCCGCCGAGATCGGGTGCCGCCTCGGCGGACGCGTCGGGTGCAGCCGGGCGGGGCGCGCGGCAGGCGGCGATGCCGTCCTGGCGCAGCGCCCGGCGGCGGGCAGCGGGCGTGGCCGCGGCGGCGGCCATGGCCTCGCGGCCGGTCCAGGCCTCGCGCAGGGCCTGCGGATCGAGGCCGGCGGCCGTGACGGTGGCCGGATCGAGCAGGCGGGCCGGGGCGACCATCACGGTCGGGCCGTCCGCGCTGCCGCGCCCGGCCGCGAAGGTGAACGGGATCGGCCGCCCCGCCGCCACGGCGAGCCGGGCCGCGACGGTCGCGGCGGCGGCCATGCTGTCGCGGTCGGGCGCCGGAACCGCGAGCGTCGGGCGGCGCGCGCCCTCCGCGTAGGGAAAGCCGGCCTCCAGCGAGGAGGCGAGTTCGGGCTGGCGGGCGATCCGGGCGAGCGGCGGGATCGTGAGCCGGGTGCTCGCCGCGAGACGCAGCCGCTCGGGGGCGGCGGCGTGGTCGGTGCAGGCGGCGTCCTGCGCCCGCGGCAGCTCGGCCAGGATCGTCATATGGTTGAGGCCGGGCCGCAGCAGCCGCAGCGGCAGCAGGACCGTGCGGCGGGCAAAGCTCTCGCCCCGCGGCTTGGCGAGCGGCGTGCTACCGGCGCTGGCCCCGTTGATCTCGACGCTGATGCGGGCCTCCGGATCGAGCCCGGCCGCGTAGGCGCCGTCGAGATCGAGCGTCAGCCGGTCGTAATCGGCCGCCAGGGTGTCGTGGGGCAGCGCGAGATCGAACGCGATGCGGTGGCTGCGGGCGCTGATGCGCTGGTCGGCGAAACCGAGATCGGCCAGCGTCAGGGCGACGCCGCCCTCGACCGGGCGGCCCTCGGCTTCCGCGAGCGCCCGCAGGCCCGCCGGGGTGCCGGGCGGCGCGGCCCCGCGGCGGCGGGCGAGTTCGGCCAAGGCCGCATCGACCTCCGCCTCGTCGCGGCCGGTGGCGACGAGGGTCGCGGCGCGTCCGTTCGCAGCGGGCAGCAGCGCCAGCACCGGACCGGTGACGGCCCCAAGGCTCGACAGATCGATCGTTTCCGCGAGTTCGCCCGCGGGGGCCGCCGCCAGCGCGAGGCCGTCGCCTTCCGTCTTCGTGACGAACTGCGCCCGCGGCTGGCCGAAGCGCCCGGCGAGCACCGTCGCCTGGAGTGCCGCGAGCAGGTGCTCGACCCCGCGGGCGGAGAGCCGCCCGCCGGCCTGGATCAGGCGGATCGGCATGGCGCCGTCGGCGGCAAGCGGAAAGGCCGCGAGGTCGTCGAGGCCGGGCAGAACCTCGGCGGCGGGCAGGAAGCCGGTCGTGTCGCGGTCGATCTGGGTCCACAGCTCGTAGGTGGCGGCGACCGAGCAATCGACCCGATGGCGCTGGACCACGCCGACCCGCACCGCGTTGACGCCGCGGGCGAGGAGCCCCGGCGGCACGTCGAAGGCGACGGCACGCGGCTCGCGGGCGCCGTCGATGGCGACGGCGCCGACCTCGGTGCCGTTGACCGAGACGGTGAGGGTCGAGGCCTCGGGCAGTACCGAGATCGCCGAGAGGTAGCCGAGCTGGAAGCGCCCGCCGGCGCGGGCCTCGGCCTCCGTCACGGTGAGCGGGAGCGTGACCGCGCCGTTCTCGCCCGCGAGCCGCAGGGAGGCGGCGACCGAGCCCGGTCGGCGGAGCGCGGGCGCCGAACGGGCGGGGGCTTCGGCCGCGGCGTCCCGGCCGGGGGCCTGCGGCAGCAGCATCGGCCGGGCCGGGCCGTAGCCCGAAAAGCTCTGCGCGGCGGCGGCGGTGCCGCCCAGCAGGGCGAGGACGAGGGGAAGGGCAAAGCGCATCGCGGACATCTCAGGCGACCCGCCGCATGGCGGCGCCGCGGGAGGCCGGATCGCGCCGCTCGCTCGGCAGCTCCGGCGCGGGTTGGGCTTCCGGCACGGTGAGGATGGCGGCGGCGGGGCTCGCCGTCGCCGGGGTGTGCCGGCCCGCCTCGATCCTGCGCTCGGCGGCGGCGAGCGCGGCGATGCAGGCCCGCCATTCCGCGGGCTCGAACCCGGTGACGACCATGCCGGCCGGAAGAGCTTCCCGCTTGCGCAGGGCCTCGACCGCCTCGCGCCACGCCTCGGCCGTGAAGGGCACGGGCGGTTCGGCCGTCGCTTCGGCCTGCATGGCGGCTTGTGGGACGGCTTGCGGCTCGACCGGCAGGATCGCGGGGATAGACGCTTGTATCGTCTCGCGCTCCGCGATCACGGCCTCGGCGGGCATGGGCAGCGCTGCGGCGGGGGTGAGCGGGAGGGCGTCCGCCGTCCGGTGGCGCAGGGCCGCGACGGCGTAGGCGGCGGCGCGGACCGGCTCGGTGAGACCCCAGCCGAGCAGCCGAAGCGAGCCCGTCAGCAGGTTCTCGTGCCGCCGCCGGCCGGCGAGGAAGGCGCGCAGGGGCGCCGGATCGCCGTAGATCAGGTCGGCCAGGGTGAAGGCGGCGGCGGGCGTCAGCGCCTCGACCGTCACGGTGAGGCGATCCCCGGTGCCGCTCGGGCAGGCGACGGTGAGGGGCGCGGGCAACGGGCGGCCGGGGACGGGTTCGAGGGTCAGGGTGCCGGAGGCCGGGGCGCGGGCACCCCAGGCGGCGCCGTCGCGGCGGCGCAGGATGCAGGCGCCCGAGGCCGCCCGCTCGACCGTGACCGCGATCGCCTCGGGCCCGAGATCGAGCCGGGCGGACCGGGCGGTCGGCAGGCTCGCATGGGTCTCGCTCCGGCGCCGCTCGGCCACGACCCCCAGCGCCGCGCCCGCGACGACGAGGTTGAACAGACACCACAGCCCGACCACGAGCATCAGGCTGGTGACGCCGGGCTCGTAGAGGTAGCGCCACGCCGCCGTGGCGCAGCCCGCCGCCAGCAGGCCGAAGATCGCGAAATAGGGGCCGGCGAGCGCGGAGAGGCGGTCGCCGTCGAGGCTCGCGCCCTTGTTCGTCACGTTGAAATGGGGTTTGCGCGGCGAGATCAGCACCGAGGCGATGGAGCGGATCAGGTAGACGCCCTGGACGTATTCGTAGAGTTCCGACACCCACGGCCAGCGCAGGCGGCCGTAGAGGTAGTTCTGCATCATCATGTTGGCGACGACGTAGGTCGCCGTGAAGGCCACGGCCTCGTCGATCGAGGCGACGAAGATCTTCACGTCGAAGAAGATGTGCAGCAGCGGCGCCAGCATGAAGATCAGGCGCGGCAGGGGAAAGAACCAGAACGCCATGCTCGACAGGTAGGACAGGCGCTGGATCGCCCCGAGGCCCGGCTTCGCCAGCGGGTTCTTGAGGATCAGGATCTGGAACATGCCCTGGCACCAGCGGGCGCGCTGGCCGATGAAGTCGGCGAAGGTGTCGGGCTGCAGGCCGGCGATCAGCGGCTTGTCCACGTAGGCGCTGGTCCACCCGCGGGCATGCAGCTCGAAGGCGGTCTCGCAATCCTCGGTGATGGTGACGCCGGAGAAGCCGCCGACCTCGTCCAGCGCCTTGCGCCGCAGCAGCGCCGCCGAGCCGCAGAAGAACGAGGCGTTCCACTTGTCGAGGCCGCGCTGGGTCAGCCCGTAGAACATCTCGTTCTCGGACGGCATCCGGCCGAAGGTGCGCAGGTTCCGCTCGACCGGGTCCGGGTTGAGGAAGACGTGCGGGGTCTGGACGAGGAAGAGCTTCGGATCGGTGGAAAACAGCCCGACCGTCTCGCGCAGGAACGGGCGGAACGGGGCGTGGTCGGCATCCAACACCAGCACCAGCTCACCGGACGCGGCGGCGAGCCCGGCATTGAGGTTGCCGGCCTTGGCGTGCTCGTTCCTGGCCCTCGCGAGGTAGCGGACGCCGAGATCGGCGCAGAGGGCTTGCAGACTCGCCCGGCGCTCGCGCGCAGCGGCGGCGCGGGCCGGGTCGGGGTCGGCGCATTTCTGGTCGGTGCCGCCGTCGTCGAGGAGCCACACCGTGACGCGCTCGGCCGGGTAGTCGAGCCGGCGGGCGGCGGCGAGCGTCAGCGCGAGGATCTCGGCGGGCTCGTTGTAGCTCGGGACGAAGACATCGACGGTGGGGAGCGCGGCGTCGGGCAGGAGCGGCGCCGCCGGGCGCTCCAGCGGGTCGGCGTTGACGATCAGGCTGACCGTGAGGATCAGTACGCAGTAGAGTTCGGCCGCCAGCAGCACGAGCCCGAGGCCGAGGCCCACCGGATCGTCGAGGCCGGGCAGCGTGCCGGCGAGCCGCCAGTAGAGGTAGCGGCCGACCACCAGCATCGCCAGCGCGATGAAGGCCATCCGCGGCAGGCCGCGGGGCGGGCACAGCAGCCACAGCGCCAGCATGCCACCGCAGGCCGCCGCGCACAGCGCGAGCTGGGCGTCCGGCGCCACCGGCTGGGCGACGAGGGCCAGCGCCAGGGCGGCGCTGACGCCCCAGGCGGCCCAGGTGAGGGCGAGGGTGCGGCGGGGGGCGGCCATCAGAAGCCCGTCCGCAGATCGACGGTGGTGTAGAGCCCGCCCTTGCGGGCGTGGTCGTGGAGGTAGCCCGCCGACAGCCCGAGCTGCATCGCCCCGAAGGTCAGGCCCGACAGGTGCACGCCCGCGCGCCACTGCCGGTAATAGTCGTCGCCGAGCAGCGCGAATTCCGGCCCGACGTAACCGCCGGCAAACGCCGCGATGCCGCCGCGCAGACGCCCGTAATAGGCGTTGAACGCGGTCGAGTAGGTGCCGGTCGCGTGGATCATCGTGACGGCGGTCGGCCGGGCGTAGTAGTCGAGCGCGGCCTTGAGCCCGACCGCGACCGTCTCCGTGGGCGTGTCCGCATCGAACCGCGACAGCGCGTTGCGGCGCAGGTTCAGCCCGACGAAGCCCGAGAGCACGGCGTCCCGGCTCGCCCAGGCATAGCCCGCCATGGCGGCGATCTCGGCCTGGTCGCCGAGCGCGTCATTCTTGCCCCCGTTGCCGGCCCGGTACGAGCCGATCAGCCCGTCGAGGCGCACCCGCGGCCCGCTGACCGTGAGGTCGTCCCGCGGCGCCGCCGTCAGCGTGGCGGACGCGAACTGCGAGCCCTGCGAGGACAGCGTGGCCGAGGCATCGACCGCCACGATCCAGGCGTCGCGCTCCGCGGGCGTGACCGCCCCGGTGTACCAATCGGCCGCGCACGCGGCACCGCTCGCGCCGACGGCCATCGCCGCGGCACAGCCGAGAACTGAAGAATGCATGTCGGAACGCCACCTGACCTGCGTGACGCGCCGAAAATCGAGCCTGCGGCCTTAACGGGACCTTGCCGACAAGCCTCCAATCCACGGGACCGGGGAGCTAGCCCGGAGCGGCAAACGGCCTAGGCCCTCCGATAGAACTCGACCTCCGGCGCCGTGCCCTGACGCACGGCTTCCACGGCGCGATGACGGGTGCCGCCCTGGATCGCCCGGCGGCCTCAGGCGGGTCGTTCCGAAAAAATCGCCTTCTTGACGATGGCGTGGACGCCCCAGTTGCCGTCGACCACCTGGGTGATGCCGAAATCGACCGCGACCGACATCAGCGAGATCGCCTCGTCCTCGGTCAGGCCCTTCGCATGCATCAGGAACTGGCGCATCTTGCGGAAGGCGTCGCGCATGGCGAGGTCGATGGACGACTTCTGGAAGATCGCGCTCTGCGCGTCCGGCCCGAGGTCCTTCAAATAGTTCGGGTAGCTGAAGCCCGAGAGCACCCAGTCGTCCTTGGTCTCGATCATCGGGAAGTCGAGCGCCTCCAGCGAGGTACCGGCGAGGTCCGCCTTCTTGTGCAGGACGAACTGGAAGGTACCGGTAAGCGAGCACTCGATGGCGGTGCCGCACAGTTCGGAATCGCCCTGGCTCGCATGGGGATCGCCGACCGAGAACAGGGCGCCCGGCACCGCCACGGGGTAGTAGAGCGTCGCGCCCTTGCCGATGCGCCAGTTGTCGATGTTGCCGCCGGTGTAGCTCGGCGGGATCGAGTTGACGCGCTCGGCCTCGGCCGGCGCCAGCCCCATCGTGCCGAAATGCGGGCGGATCGGCACGCGGATGCCCTTCAGCACGTCGTAGGTGCGCGTCGTCTTCGAATGATCGACCGGCAGGCCGGGATAGTCGATGGTCGGGTGGTCGAGGCCGTTCGGGTCGGTCACGCCGGTCCAGGGGAAGCTGTAGACGGCCTTCGCCCAGTCGCGCCCGCCCGTGGCATCGACCTCGTAGATCGTGATGACCTCGCGTTTCTTGCCTTCCAGCATGTCGTTGTAGTGGAAGCCCCACCACGCCGCCGCGTTGCTGCCGAAGGTCAGGCCCTTGAATTTCGGGTTGGCGGAAGGCCGCGGCGTCACGTCGAGGATGCGCACCTCCAGGACATCGCCGGGCTCGGCCCCGCGGATCGCCACCGGCCCGGTGCAGATATGCACGCCCAGCCCCCCGCCGGGCCCGAGCTTGGCGTCGTCCGGCCCGGCGCCGCGGCGGGCCACACCCTTCTTGTCCTTGGTCCAGAGGAAGACGCTCTCGGCGCCGGGGTCACCGGTCACCATCCGCTCGGCGTCGTCGTTGGCGTGGTGCGTCAGCGTCTCGATGGTGACGAAGTCGCCCGACGCGATCTCGACCTGCGGCGCCAAGTTCTTGGAGAAGTAACCCCAATGCACCGTCTCGGCGGTGGCAGGCAGGTGGTAATGCGCGGCCTTGCCCGTGCCCGCGCCGGCCCCGGCGAGCGCCGGGCTCACCAGCGACAGGCCGCCCGCGGCGATGGCCGCCGCCCCGCCGGTGGCGAGGAAGCCGCTCTTCAGGAAGGCGCGCCGCTCCGGCTCCATGTCGCGCCGGTAGCGCAGGCGGTGCTCGGCGAAGGCGGCACAATGCGGATCGTCACCCAGGCACATTTTTCTCGATCCCTGACGCGGAAAGCCCGGGCGAGCCCCATGCAAGGCTACGGCCACGCTTAGCGCCTGGGGTTCAGGTCTTCTCCGCCGCCTCCCGCTCCGCCTGCTCGACGAAGCGGCGGATCAGCCAGCGGCCGGCGGGGCCGGGCGGCCGGTCGGTGCGGTAGATCGCGGTGAGCGGCAGCCAGTGGCGCTTGGCCTCCGGGATGCGCAGGGCCACGAGCCGACCGGCGGCGAGGTCGGCCTCGACCATGTGGGCCGGCATGCCGCCCCAGCCGATCCCGGCGAGCAGCAGCGTGTGCTTGGTGCTGAGATCCGACAGCCGCCACGTGCGGGTGGCGACGACGCCGAATTCCTGCCCCTCCGACAGCGGCGAGCGGTCGGCGATGACGAGTTGGACATGCTCGCGGGCGCGCCCCGGCGGGCCGCCCTCGACGGCTGCGAGCGGGTGCAAGGGGGCGGCCACCGGCAGCATCTCGACCTCGCCGACGGCGACGGTCTCGATCGGGGCGCCCGCCTGATTCCACAGCTCGACGCTGATGCCGACCTCGGCCTTGCCCGAGACGACGAGCTGCTGGGCCGCGCCCAACGCTTCGACGTTGAGCCGCAGCCCGACCGTGGGGAATTCGGCCTGGAACGCCGTGAGAGCGTCGATGAGCCGGGCGCCCGGCATCAGCACGCTCGTCACCAGCCCGACCTCGGCCTCCAGCCCGCCGAGCAGCCCGCCGACCTTGGCCCGCAGGGCATCGACGCCGTGGGCGACGGTGCGGGCCTCGGCCAGCACCGCGCGCCCGGCCTCCGTCAACTGCGGCTTGCGGGTGGCGAGCCGGTCGAACAGCGGCAGGCCGAGCTGCGCTTCGAGGTTGGCGATGGTGTAGCTGACGACCGAGGTGGCGCGGTTGAGCCGCCGCCCGGCCGCGGCGAAGCTGCCGGCCTCCACCACCGTGAGGAAGACCCGAAGCTGGTCGAGCGTCGGCGTTCCGGGGCCCTGCATGCCGATTCCCTCGAACGATGCGCCGTGCGTGCGCGCAAGGATTCCGGCAAGCAAGGGCGACGCCGACGCGACGAGGCCGGCCCCGCAGGAGCGGGACCGGCCTCGTGAACGCCGGACGTGGGGTTCGGGTTAGCGTACGGCGCGGGTGCCGTGGGTCCGGCCGATCGAGCCCGTGGTCTCGACGCGCTCGACCGTGATCGGGCCGACCGCGTTGCGGTCGAAGCGCTGCTCGTAGCGATACAGGTTGCCGGGGCCGGCCGTACCTTCGAGGCCGCCGGGCGCGGTGGCGGCGGGGATGCCGGCGGGTGCGTTGTAGCTCTGGGCGGAGGCCGCGGAGGACAGGCCGGCGGCCAGCGAGAGGGCGAGGGCGGAAGCGGCGACGAGGCGGGTCATGGGAAACTCCATCGGGTGGGGGGCGGTGACGGCCTGCGGTGCGGTGAAGCCCCGGTCGTCATCTGATGAGGAGAAGATGGCTCCGATCCTCCCTTCGGAAAACCGGAATAAGTTCGAACGAAACGTTCGATGGATTTGAAAAGCGGCCGGTGGCCGAAAGGGCGGTGAAGGGTCAGCGCAGGCGTTCGCCGCGCACCGAACCGGTCGTGACGACGCGCTCAGAGGCGGGCGCATCGCGGCGCTGAACGAAGCGCTCGACGTTGCCGGGCGCCGCGGTGCCGGTGAGGCCGCCGGGGGCGGTCGCGGCGGGGATGCCGGCAGGCGCGTTGAAGCTCTGCGCCAGGGCGGCGGTGGACAGGCCGGCGCCGAGGGCGGCGCCCAACAGGATGCGCGAGATCATGAACCACTCCTCAGGACTCACGATGTCGCCGCGACGGAGATGCGCGGGCAATCGGATGTCCCAAGAACTGAGCACCGGTGCCTTCGGTGGCAACAGCGATTGCTGCAATTCAATGCACAAAGAACGGGCGCGGCGAGGACGGGCCGGAGCAGAGGCCCAGCTTCCGTCAGGAAATCCTCAATGAAAACAATTCACTGCCTGGGGTTTGGCGAATTTCTCGGCCGTGCGCCGATGCTGGCACGCTTCTTTCGCGAAGCGTGCGGGATCGCACGGTGAATCGGGGCCGCTACCAGGGCGCCGGCTCGCCGCTCAGGGCTTCGTAGGGCGGCGGCGGCGCGGTGAGGCGCCGCCCCGCCGCGAGCACGATCCGGTCGGCATGGGGACGCGCGACGACCTCACCGAGGCTGCGCGCGGCCGGCAGGATCAGGTCGGCCGGGCCGCCCTCGCGGATCGTGCCGGCAAAGTCGAGCCCCATGATGGCGCCCGGCACGGGGCCGGCGAGCGCCGGGGCGCGTTCGAGCGGGTGGTCGAGGTGGAGGATGCGCACCGCGGCGCGAAAAGTGTCGAGCATGTCGTGGTCGCCGTAGGCGTAGAAGCCGTCGCGGCAATTGTCGCCCGCGACCGCCACCGGCACGCCCGCCGCCATGAGTTCCTGCACCGGCGCGACACCGCGCCAGCGCGGGGTGCGCCCGCGGGTCCGGTCCTGAAGGTAGAGGTTGACCGTGGGCAGGGTGACGATGCGCAGGCCCGCCTGCGCGACCCGCCGGATCGTGGCGGCGGCCTGTTCCGGCGGCTGAACCGCGAGGCTGCAGCAATGGCCGCAGGTGACGCGGCCCTCGTAGCCGTGCCGGAGCGTGGCGCGGGCCACCGCGTCGAGGGAGGCGGCGGCCGGGTCGCCGGTCTCGTCCACGTGCAGGTCGATGTCGAGGTCGCGGGCGCGGGCCAGGGCGAACAGGCGGTCGAGTTCGGCATCGAGCCCCGCCAGCGCCGCCCCGTGCAGACCCCCGGTGGGGCGGGTGACGCCGCCGAGCAGGCCGCCGGATTCCGCGATCAGGTCGGCGAGCCGCTCGCCGTAGGGCCCGGCATATCCGTCGAGCGGCATCAGCCCTACGCCCTGGAGCGCGATCCGCCCGGCCCAGGCCGCGCGCATCTCGCGGAACACCGCCCAGGTCGTTTCCGCCTGATCGCGTGAGGGGCCGCCCTCCTGGCTGTCGAGATGGGTGCGGATCGCCCCGACGCCGTGGGCCTCGGCGCAGGCGAGCCCGAAGCTCATGCGGCGGCGCAGATCGTCGGCATCCCAGTACCGCGTCCGGTCCGCCCGCGTCGCGTCGAGTGCGCCCGCGAAGTCGCCGTCGGGATTGGGGGTGCGGGCGACCGTGTGCCCCTTGTCGAGATGGGTGTGCACATCGACGAGGCGCGGCCAGACGTGGCGCCCGGCGAGGTCGGCGGCGGGTAGTTCGGCCGGGGCATGCCCCGCCGGCCGCACCGGGCCGAACCGCCCGCCCGCGATCACGAGGTCGAGCAGCGCCGCGCCGTCCGCGTCGCGCTGCGCCCCGTCGGGCACGCCGTCCGTGAGGAAGGCGGCGGGCACGCGCGCGTTGCACAGGCGAAAAACATCGGCCTCGGGCAGGAAGGGTTTGGTCATCCGGGGATCATAGCCCCTGCGCCGTCAATGCGCCTCGGCCGTCTTGGCCTGCCGCACGGCGGCCTCCCGCGCCTCGACCGAACTGCCGAAGCCGTTGAAGAACAGGTTCAGCAGCACCGCCGAGATCGCGGTGAGCAGGATGCCGGATTCGAGCAGCGGATGGAGCGCGTGCGGCATCTGCTTGAAGAAGGCCGGGGCGACGAGCGGGATCATGCCGAAGCCGACCGAGACCGCGACGATGAACAGGTTGTTGCGGTGCCGGCAAAGTCGACCGCGCCGAGGATGCGGGTGCCGGTGGCGCCGACCATGCCGAACATCACGAGCCCGGCCCCGCCGAGCACGCAGGGCGGCACCGCCTCGACCAGCGCCGCGAGCTTCGGGATCAGTCCGAGCCCGAGCATGATGCAGCCGCCGACCACCGTGACCATGCGCGAGCGCACCCCGGTGACGCCGACGAGGCCGATGTTCTGCGAGAACGAGGTGTAGGGGAAGGTGTTGAAGATGCCGCCGACCAGCGTGCCGAGGCCGTCGGCGCGCAGGCCCTTGGTCAGGCGCCGCTCGTCCACCGGGTCGGCGGTGATCTCGGCGAGCGCCAGGAACATGCCGGTCGATTCGATCATCACCACGATCATGACGATGCACAGCGTGATCGCCGAGACGAGGTCGAACCGGGGCCAGCCGAAATGGAACGGCCGGATCACGTCGAACCACGGCGCGGCGCCGACCTTGGCGAGATCGACGAGGCCGAACGCGGCGGCCACGATCATGCCGACGACGATGCCGATGAGCACCGAGGCCGAGTTGACGAAGCCGGTGGCGTAGCGGGTGATGGCCAGGATCGTCACCAGCACGAAGGCGCTGATGCCGAGATAGAGCGGCGCGCCGTAATTCGGGTTGCCGACGCCGCCCGCCGCCCAGTTCACTCCGACCTTCATCAGCGAGATGCCGATGACGAGGATGATCGTGCCGGTGACGACCGGCGGAAACAGCGGCAAGAGCCGCCCGATCATCGGCGCCGCCAGCAGCCCGAACAGGCCGGCGGCGATGACCGAGCCGTAGATCGTCGCGAGCCCGAGGCTCGGGTTGGTGCCCATGGCGATCATCGGCGTGACCGAGGCGAAGGTGACGCCCATCATCACCGGCATGCGGATGCCGATGCCGGGCAGGCCCCAGCTCTGGATCAGGGTGGCGATGCCGCAGGCGAACAGGTCGGCGCTGACCAGGATCGCGATGTCCTCCGGCGACAGCCCGAGCGCCCGCCCGACGATGAGCGGCACCGCGACCGCGCCGGCATACATCACCAGCACGTGCTGGAGGCCGAGCAGCCCGAGCACGGTCGGCGGGACCGGGGCCGTCGCCCCGGCCGCGGAAGGAGACGTCGTCGTCGCTGCACGCTCGCCCATGCACGTACCCCTTCCGTGCCCGCCCTGATCGCAGGGCGGGGCAAGGCATGTGCCAGCTTGTCCGTGCGGGCCAGGGTCGGCGCGCCGGATGTTGTTGTGGACGCGCGGTCCCGGGAACTGAGCCCGGCACAACCTTTGCTGCGCTCGGCCGTTGAACAGGGCTGCCGCCCTTCAAGGATTTCTTTCGTCATGCGCTGTCTCAAGGCCGGGCTCGGGCTCGGCGTCGTCCTCGCGGCCTGGCTCACCGTGGCCGGCTTGTCGGCAGGCGGCCTCGTCGCCACGGCGACGGGGGCTTCGGCCCAGAGCCTGACGCCGCCGGCGGGACAGTCCCGCATCACGGCGCCCGGCGGTCGGCGCGGCAAGGCCGCGCTCCGGCACCGCAAGCGCCACCGGTAACCCGCCTCCCCTCTCCCTGCCTGGAAAGCCCCCGAAGATGTCCGTGAGAACGACCCTCGCGCTCGCCCTCTGTGCCGGCCTCGGCCTGACCGGCGGCGCGCTCGCCCAATCGGTCGGCGCGCCCGCCGGCCAACCCTCCGTGACCGCGCCCGGCGGGACCGAGGGCACGGCCGGCCCGGCCAACGAGCGCCGGGCGATCGAGCGCGGCGACGCCGTCCCGGCCCCGCCCGGCGTCGGCGTGCCGGTCGAGACGCCGCCCCCGCCGGAGGAGCGCAGGCTTCCGCCGCCCCCGCCTCGGCCCTGAAAACGAAAAGCGCCGCCGGAGCCCTCCGGCGGCGTTTCTCGTTCAGCAGCGGCTTACTGCGCCAGCTTGTCGTCGATCCCCTTCACGTACCAGTTCATCCCCAGGATCATCGGGTCGGGGGCGCTCTCGCCCTCCTTCACCGCGACCGTGCCGTCCTGCTTGGTCACCGGGCCCTGGAACGGGTGGATCTTGCCGTCGGCGATGCCCTGCTTGGTCTCCTCGGCCATGGCCTTCACGTCGTCGGGCATGTTGGTGAAGGGCGCGAGCACGACCATGCCGTCCTTGATGCCGCCCCAGGTGTCGTGGCTCTTCCACGTGCCGTCGAGGACGGCCTTGGTCTCGGCGATGACGTAGCCGTTCCAGTCGTCGACGATGGAGGTGAGCTGTGCCTTCGGGGCGAAGCGGAACTGGTCGGAGGACTGGCCGAAGGCGAGCTTGCCGGCCTTCTCCGCCTCCTGCAGGGGGGCGGCCGAGTCGGTGTGCTGGGTGAGGATGTCCGCTCCCTGAGCGAGCAGCGCCTTGGCGGCCTCCGCCTCCTTGCCGGGGTCGAACCACGTGTTCACCCAGACGATCTTGATCTTGATGTTCGGGTTGACCGACTGCGCGCCGAGCATGAACGCGTTGATGCCGCTGACGACTTCGGGAATCGGGAATGAGGCGATGTAGCCGACGGTGCCGGACTTCGACAGCTTGCCGGCGATCTTGCCGCAGATGTAGCGGCCCTCGTAGAACCGGGCCGAGTAGGTCGCGACGTTGTCCGCGCGCTTATAGCCGGTGGCGTGCTCGAACTTCACCTTCGGGAATTTCTTGGCTACCTTCAGCGTCGGCTCCATGAAGCCGAACGAGGTGGTGAAGATCAGTCCGGCGCCGGAGCGGGCGAGCTTTTCGATGGAGCGCTCGCTGTCGGCCTCCGGCACGTTCTCGAGGAAGGTGGTCTCGACCTTGTCGGGCATGGCCTCGGCCAGCGCCTTGCGGCTGAGATCGTGCTGGTAGGAATAGCCGTAATCGGCCACCGGGCCGACATAGACGAAGCCGACCTTGAGCTTGTCGGCGGCGAGCGCCGGGCCGGCGGCGAGCGCGAGGCCCATCGCCGCGCCGGCCCACCGTGTCAGAACCTTACGAACCATCGGATGTCCGCCCCTGTCCGGTGCCGCCCGCGGCCGCTCATCGGCTCGTCGTGACATCGGCACCGGGCGGTCGGGAGCAAGACCAGGGCCAGCCCGGCTCAGTGATGCCCGGCCATGTGCCGGCCGATGGTGCCGGAATCGGCCGTGGCCGCGGGCGTCTCGTAGACGAGGCGCCCCTCGGACATCACCACGATGCGGTCGGACAGCTCCAAAATCTCGTCCAAGTCCTCGCTGATCAGCAGCACGGCGGCGCCCGCGTTGCGGGCCGCGACGATGCGGTTGCGGATCTCGGCGATGGCCGAGAAGTCGAGGCCGAAGCAGGGGTTGACCACGATCAGCAGATCGACCGGGTCGGTCAGTTCGCGGGCCAGCACCGCGCGCTGGACGTTGCCGCCCGACAGCGTGGCGATCGGCGCCTCGGACGAGGCGGTCTTCACCTTGAAGCGGGCGATCAGGTCCTTGGCCCGCCGGCCCATGCCGCGCCGGTCGAGCCAGAAGGTCGGCCGGGCCTCGATATCCTCGCCGCGGCGGTCGAAGGCGCGGAAGGCGAGGTTTTCGGACACCGACATCCGCGGGGCGCAGGCGTTGCGTAAGGGCTCTTCCGGGATGAAGCGCACCCGGTGGCGGCGGCTCTCGGCCCGGCTGCCGCGATAGGGCTCGCCCTGCACCGCGACGCGCCCGCCGGTCGCCCGGATCTGCCCGCCGAGCACGTCGGCGAGTTCCTTCTGGCCGTTGCCCGAAACGCCGGCGATGCCGACGATCTCGCGCCGCCGCACGCGCAGATCGGCGATCTCGATCCGGCGCAGGCCCGACACGTCGGTCGCGGTCACACCCTCCACATGCAGCACGTCGTGGGCCGCCTCCGGCTCGCCGACCCGTGCGGCGAGCGTGCGCACCGTGCGCTCGCCCACCATCATCGCCGCCATGTCGTCGCGCGAGACCGCGCCGACCGTGCCGCCGCCGACGAGGCGCCCGCGCCGCAGCACGCTGAACGAGCGGGCGAAGGCCTCGACCTCGCGGAACTTGTGGCTGATCATCAGCACCGAGAGCGCGCCCGCATCGCACAGGCCGCGCAGCAGCCCCAGCACCTCCTCGGCCTCGTCGGGCGTCAGCACCGAGGTCGGCTCGTCGAGGATCAGGAAGCGGGCTTTCAGGGCGAGCTGCTTGACGATCTCCAGCTTCTGCTTCTCGCCCGCCGCGAGTTCGGCCACCGGCCGGTCGAGATCGAGCCGGAACGGCATCCGCTCCATGAAGGCGGCGAGTTTTTCCCGTTCGCTCTTCCAATCGAGGATCGCGGGGGCGTCGGCCCGGGCGATCACGAGGTTCTCCGCCCCCGTGAGCGAGGGCACCAGGGTGAAGTGCTGGTAGACCATGCCGAGGCCGGCACTTTGCGCGCCCTTCGGCCCGCTGATCTCGGCCTCGCGCCCGTCGATCAGCACCGAGCCGGAGGTCGGCGCGTAGAAGCCCATCACGCATTTGACGAGCGTGGACTTGCCCGCGCCGTTCTCGCCGAGCAGCGCGTGGAAGCCGCCCGGCGGCACGAGGATCGACACGTCGTCGAGCGCGGTGAAGCCGCCGAAGCGCTTGGTCATGCCGACCGTCTCGACGCCGATGGCGCCGTCAGGCCGCGGAGCGGGCGGGGGGATCGTCACCATGGCGCTTACCCGATTACCCGCAGGATCGCCTCGGAGGAGGCGACCGCACCGAACACGCCGCCCTGCATCGTCACCATCTTCAGCGCCGCCGCGTGGTTGCCCGGATCGGTCGCCGCGGTGCCGTCCGAGACGATGACGCATTCGAAGCCGCGGTCGTTGGCCTCGCGCATGGTCGTGTGGACGCAGACATCCGTGGTGATGCCGGTGAGGATCAGGTTGCGGATGCCCCGCGTGGTCAGGATCAGTTCGAGATCGGTGGCGCAGAACGAGCCCTTGCCGGGCTTGTCGATCACCGGCTCGTCGGGACGCGGCGCCAGCTCCGGGATGATCTCCCAGCCCGGCTCACCCCGCACCAGCACCCGCCCGCAGGGGCCGGGATCGCCGATGCCGGCCCCGATCCGGCGCGAGCGCCAGCGCTTGTTCGCCGGCAGGTCGGCGAGGTCCGGCCGGTGCCCCTCGCGGGTGTGGATGACGTGGAAGCCGTTTTTTCGCGCGGCGGCCAGCAGGCGCGAGATCGGCCCGATCGGCGCGCGGGTCAGCGCGAGGTCGTAGCCCATGGCATCGACGTAGCCGCCCTTGCCGCAGAAATCGGTCTGCATGTCGATGATGACGAGCGCGGTGTTGGCCGGGCGCAGGTCGCCGTCGAACGGCCAGGGGTAGGGCTCGGCCTCGACGGTGAGCCCGGCCTCGGGCGCCTCGGCGGTGGGGACGAGGACGGCGCTCATGCGGCCTCCGGTCGGTGGCTTGTCCAAGGGGGTTCGTCGCAGCAATCTTGTCGTGGCGACCCGTTTCTGATGACGGCGCCCGACGGGATCGAGGGCGGAGAGCTACGCTGGAAGGCGGTCGGCACCATGGGCGGCGTCGCGGTGCTCGTGGTCGTCCACACCGTGCGCGAGAGGGACGAGGATGGCAGCGAAATCGAGATCGTCCGCATCATCTCGGCCCGACGTGCCGACCGCACCGAGCGACGCCGCTACGAGCGGGAAACTCGTGAGTTTTGATGTCGATCTGGCGAACCTTCCGCCGCTGACCGAGGTGCAGGAGGCCGAACTCGCCGCGCTCGACGCCCTGCCCGACGACGAGATCGACACCAGCGACATCCCGCCCCTGACGGAGGAGTTCTGGGCCGAGGCCGTGCGCGGAAAATACTACCGGCCGACCCAGACCACGACGACGGTCCACATCGATTCCGACGTGCTGGCGTGGCTGCGCGATCAGGGCCCCGGCTACCAGACGCGCCTCAACGCGATCCTGCGCCGCGAAATGCTCGCGGCGCTGAAGAAGGGCTGAGGCGGCGCTCACTCCGCCGCCTCCCGCCTCGGCCCCTCGCCGTAGACCCGCGTCGGCTCGGGGAAGCCGCAGCCCGTGCCGTCGGTGACCCGCACGGTGTCCTCCCACGGCAGGCGATAGCGGCCCGCGGCGAGGTCGTGCATGTAGGTGTAGGGGCAGTCGCCCGCGCCGCCCTTCACCGCGGTGTAGCCGCGGTGGCCGAGCTGGTAGATGTTGTTCTCGACGCCCCAATGGGCGCGGGCCTCGCGCACGAGGTCGGGGCGCACCTCCGCGGTGATGATCTCGTCGACCCGCCCCGTGGTGCCGTGGGCGATGACGGTGCCGTCGAAGTCGACGATCATCCCCTCGCCCATGGAGTCGAAGCTGCCGTCGGAGCCGCACAGGCAGACGTTGGCCGTCACCATCAGGTTGCAGAAGGCGTTCGACTGGTTGGTGAAGCGCCAGGATTCGCGGATCGGCGCGGTGTAGCCCGCGGTGCGGATCATGATCTCGGCGCCCTTGTAGGCGCATTCGCGCGCCATCTCCGGGAACATGCCGTCGTGGCAGATGATGAGACCCAGTTTGGCCCCCTTCGGCCCCTCGATCACTGGGATGCCGAGATCGCCCGGCTCCCACGGCTCGACCGGCACCCAGGGGTGCATCTTGCGATAGTAGAGCTTCAGCTCCCCCGTATCGTCGATGATCAGGCCGGAATTGTACGGGTTGCCGTGGGGGTTGGCCTCCATGATCGAGAAGCAGCCCCAGATCCGGTGATCGCGGCAGGCCTGCTTGAACGCCGCCACCTCCGGCCCGTCGAGGGAGACCATGATGGCCGGGTTGGTGTCCATCGACAGGCCGTGCAGCGCGTATTCGGGGAACACGACGAGGTCCATCGTGCCGAGATTGGCCCGCGCCTTGCCGACCATCGCGACGATGCGATCCGTCTGCGCCTTGAGATCCGCAGGAGTGACGACCGTCGGCAGCTGGAGCTGCACGAGGCCGATGACGACGCCGTTCGGGGATTTGTTCAGTCCGCCGAGACCGTTCATGCGATGTCCTTACTTGAGCGACAGTTCGCCCGGCGCGCCGGCGAGCGCCCGGTCGGGGGAGGAGGTGGCGATCAGGAGCGCCAGGGTGAGGACGTAGGGGGCGGCGTAGAACAGGTAATAGCCCTGGGAGATGCCGACCGATTGCAGCGCCGGCCCGAGCGCGCCCGCGCCGCCGAACAGGAGCGCGGCGCCGAAGCAGGCGAGCGGGTTCCAGCGGGCGAAGATGACGAGCGCCACCGCCATCAGGCCCTGGCCCGAGGAGATGCCCTCGTTCCACGAGCCCGGATAGTAGAGCGAGAGGTAGGCGCCGCCGATGCCGGCGAGCACCCCGCCCGCCGCGGTGGAGAGCAGCCGCACCCGATCGACGTCGTAGCCCATGGCACGCGCCGCATCCGCGCTGTCGCCGACGACGCGCACGATCAGCCCGGCCTTGGTGTTGCGTAAAGCCCACCACAGGGCGAGGCTGAGCGCGGCGCCGACGAGGAACAGCACGTTGACGCGCAACGCCGCCTGCACCTGCGGCAGGTCGGACCAGAAGCCGAAGGGAATCGCGGGCAGCGGCGGGGCCGAGGGCTGGATGAACGGCTTGCCGAGGAAGAAGGCGAGCCCTGAGCCGAACAGCATCAGGGCGATGCCGACCGCCACGTCATTGACCCGCGGAAACCAGCAGATGAAGCCGTGCAGCAGGCCGAAGACGCCGCCCGCGAGGCCCGCCACCGCGACGCCGGCCCACGGGCTCCCGGTCATCACGGCGGTGGCGTAGGCCGACATCGCGCCGAAGACCAGCGTGCCTTCCAGGCCGAGATTGATCCGCCCCGAGCGCTCGGTCAGCGTCTCGCCGAGGCTGACGAACAGGAACGGCGTCGAGACGCGGATGGCGCCGCCGATCACCGCGAGCAGGACGGTCCAGAGGCCGAGGTCGTCGCTCATGCAGCCTCGCGCTTCTCGGCCCAGAGATGGGGGTTGAACGGCTTGAACCGGCCGTAGAGGGTCTCGCTCGTCAGGACGACGAGGAACAGCAGCCCTTCCAGCACCAGCACGGTCGCGTCGGGCAGCTGCATCCGCCGCTGGATCAGCCCGCTCGACGCCTCGATGCCGCCGAGCAGGAAGGCCACCGGCAGGATCGCCAGCGGGTTCTGGCGCGCCAGGAAGGCGACGAGGATGCCGGTATAGCCGAAGCCCGCATTGAGCGAGGCGTTGGCGTTGCCGTGCACCGCCGTCACCTCGAAGAAGCCGGCGAGCGCCGCGCAGGCGCCGCCGAGCGCGGTGAAGCCGACGACGAGCCGCCCCACGGGCAAGCCCTGGATCTGCGCCGCCCGCACGTTGCCGCCGGCGATGCGGGCGGCGAAGCCCAAGGTCGTGCGCTCGGTGAGGAGATAGGCCAGCAGGCAGGCGAGCACGCCGATGCCGAGGCCCCAATGCACGTCGAGGCCGGGCATCGGGCCGACCGCGAAGGCCTCGCCGATCGGCGGGGTCGAGGGCTTGTTGAGGCTCGCCGGGTCGCGCAGCACCGCCTCGATCATGTGGTTGGCCAGCGCGATGGCGATGTAGGACATCAGCAGGCTGGCGATGGTCTCGTTGACGCCGCGATAGGCCCGCAGCGCCCCGACGCCGCCGATCCAGGCGGCCCCGGCGAGCGCGGCGGCGAGCGCCATCAGCGGCACGGCGAGGAGCGGCGGCGCGCCCTGAAGCGGGATCGCGGCGGCGGCGGCGGCAAGCCCGCCCAGCACGATCGCCCCCTCGCCGCCGATCACCACGAGCCCGAGCCGGGCCGGCAGCGCCACGCAGAGCGCGGCGAACAGCAGGGGGGCGGCCCGCTGAAGGCTGTTCTGCAGGGCGAAGGGCGAGCCGAACCCGCCGCGCCAGACGAGATCGAGGAAGGCGAGCGGGCTCTTTCCCAGCGCCAGCAGGAACAGCGAGAACAGCAGGAAGCCGACGACCACCGCGCCGACGGGAAGCGCCACCACCTCGGCCCGGCGCGCGAGCCACGCCCGGATTTGGAGCGCCGTCGAGGGGCGGTTTTCCGAGAGCGATAGGGCGGGCGCAGTGGTGTCAGCGCTGGTGGACATCGCGTGTCATCGTCGAATTCCTCACCATTGGGCGGGGCAGAAACCGTGCCACTCGTGGTCGATCGCTTCGGTCTGCCGCGCATCCCCTCGCCCCGCTGTGCGGGGAGAGGGCTTCGGCGACCCCGTCGTCGCCGAAGCGAGGCGGCAGCCGAAGGTGAGGGGGCGATTCAGGACGAGCCTCTTCCTGAGCCGCCCCCTCACCGCCGCTCCGCTTCCTTCATGGACGACGAGGTCCATGAAGGCCTCTCCCCGCGTGCGGGGAGAGGGGGGAACCGGCGGCATCCGAGGCGATCAGCCGGACAGGCGGTCAGGCCGAGCCCTTCACGCCCTCGACGAGGTAGTTGGTCTTCTCCAACTCGGCGGCGTTCTCGGCGAGCGCCTTGCCGGAGCCGGCGATCTCGTTGCCCCGGTTGTCCTTGAGCGGGCCCTTGATGATGGCGAAACCGCCCTTCATCATCTCGGCCTTGACCGCGTCGGCGTTCTTGCGCGCCTCCTCGGAGACCGCCGGGCCGTAGGGGCTCATCTTCACGAAGCCGTCGGGCAATCCGCCGCGCAGAAAATTGGGCGGGGCCTTGCCGGCCTGCATGTCGGCGACGAAGCCCTTGTAGATCGAGGCCCAGTTCCACTCGGCGCCGGTGAGGTACTTGCCCTTGGCGAGCGCCGACTGGTCGGCGTGGTAGCCGCAGACGAAGGCACCGCGGCGCGCCGCGGTCTCGACCACGACCTTCGGGCTGTCCACGTGACAGGTGATGACGTCGGCGCCGCCGTCGATCAGGGCGTTGGTCGCCTCCGCCTCCTTGACCGCGAGCGACCATTCGCCGGTGAAGATGACCTGCACGGTGATCGAGGGATCGACGCTGCGGGCGCCGAGCAGGAAGCCGTTGACGTTGTTGAGCACCTGCGGAATGGGCTTGGCCGCGACGAAGCCGAGCTTCTTCGACTTCGAGGCATGCGCCGCGACGATGCCGTTCAGGTACTGCCCTTGCGCGATGTAGCCGAAGTACGAGCCGGCGTTCTTCGGGTTGGCCTCGGTCCAGAGGCCGCCGCAATGGCGGAACTGCACCTTGGGGTTCTTCTTGGCCTCGATCAGCACGTGCGGATCGAAGTAGCCGAACGAGGTCGGGAAGATCAGGCCGGCGCCGTCCAGGTTGATCATGCTCTCCATGGTCTTCTGGACGTCGGTGGTCTCGCGGACGTTCTCCTCCTCGACCACCTGTACACCGGGCAGCGCCTTCAACGCGGCGGCCCCCTGCGCGTGGGCTTGGTTGTAGCCGTAATCGTCCTTCGGGCCGACATAGATGAAGCCGACCGTGAGCGGTGCCGCCGCCCGCGCGCGCCCGAACGGCAGCGTGCCGAGCGAGAGCGCGGCTGCGCCGCCGAGAAGATGTCTGCGGGAGAAGGTTGGAGCTGCCACGCGTTCGGTTCCGTCTCGACTATATCGGCGGGGCCTGTGCAAAAGTCGGACCCAATCCATCCGAGCGGCGCGCCTGAATTGGCGGCAGGGACGATCTTCCCAATTCTCAGTGGAACTTGGACGACGACGTCCGCGGAAGCCTCCGAAACGGCCACGCTTGCACAGTTTCGCGCCACGCTGCGGCCTCAGCGGCTCGGTGTGAACACCTGTCCGAGGGCGGCCGGGCCCGGCGAGCCGCCGCGGCGGCGGCCGAGCGAGAGCAGGACCAGCGCCAGGATGGTGGCGAGGTAGGGCATCGCCGAGAGCAGTTGCCCCGGCAGGCCGAGACCCGCGGCCTGGGCGTGGAGCTGGAGCACGGTCGCCCCGCCGAACAGCAAGGCACCGGCCGCGACCCGGAACGGGCGCCACGAGGCGAAGACGACGAGCGCGAGCGCGATCCAGCCGCGCCCGGCGGTCATCGCGGGCGCCCAGAACGGCGTGTAGGCGAGCGACAGATAGGCGCCGGCCAGCCCCGCGCAGGCGCCGCCGAAGAGAACGGCTAGGAAGCGGACTTTTCGGACTTTGACGCCGAGTGCGTGGGTCGCGGTGTGGTCGTCGCCGACCGCCCGCAGCATCAGGCCGGCGCGCGTGCGCCCGAGGAACCACCACACGCCGACGACCAGCGCCAGGGCGGCGTAGACGAAGGCGTCCTGCCCGAAGAACAGCCGTCCGATGCCGGGCAGATCGGTGAGGCCGGGCAGCGAGAGATGCGGCGCCGGCTCGCGCTTCAGCCCGACATAGGAGGCGCCCACCAGCCCCGAGAGGCCGAGCCCGAGGATGGTCAGCGCCAGCCCGGAGGCGACCTGATTGGCCGCCAACCCCACGGTCAGCACGCCGAACAGCGCGGCGAGCAGCACGCCCGCGCCCGCGCCGCCGAGCGCGCCGAGCCCGGTCGAGCCGGTCTGCATCGCGACCGCGAAGCCCGCGGCGGCGCCCAGCACCATCATGCCCTCGACGCCGAGATTGAGCACGCCCGCGCGCTCGGTGACGAGTTCGCCGATGCCGGCGAGGATCAGGGGCGTGGCCGCCGTCAGCACCGTGACGAGCACCATCTGGACGATGTCGAGGGTCATCGGGCCTCCGGCAGCGCCGTCTTGCCGCCCGGCACGAGGCGGACGTGGCAGCGGGCGATCACGTCGGCGCCGAGCACGAGGCCGAGCAGCAGGCCCTGGAAGGCGCGGGTCAGGTCGAGGGGCAGCTTGAGGTCGATCTGCGCGTTCTCGCCGCCGATGGTGGTGAGCGCGATGACGAAGGCCGCGATCAGGATGCCCGGCGGCGACAGGCGCCCGAGGAAGGCCACGATGATCGCGGTGAAGCCGTAGCCCGGCGAGATCTCGGGCTGGAGCTGGCCGATGCGGCCGGCCACTTCGAGGATGCCGGCGAGCCCCGCCGCCCCGCCGGAGATGGCGAACACCGCGAGCGTCAGCCGGCTTTGCGAGAACCCGGCGAAGCGCGCCGCCCGCGGGCTGGTGCCGACGAGGCGCACCTCGAAGCCGAACAGGGTGCGGGCGAGCACCAGCGCGGCGAGCGCCAGGGCGAGCGCGGCCACCAGCACCCCCGCATGCAGCGACTCGCCCTCCGTCAGGTAGGGAAGCCGGGCGAAGGGGTCGAAACTCACGCTCTGAGGGAAGTTGTAGCCCTTCGGGTCGCGCAGGGGGCCGCGGACCATGTAGTCGAGCAGCAATTGCGCGACGTAGACCAGCATGAGGCTCGTCAGGATTTCCGAGACGCCGAGGCGCACCTTCAGCAGCGCCGGGATCATCGCGTAGGCGAGGCCCGCGAGGGTGCCGGCCACCAGCATCGCGGGCAGGACCCAGAGGGTGAAGCCCTCCATCCCGTGCGCCGCGATGGCGACGATCCCCCCGGCCAGCCCGCCGACGACGTACTGCCCTTCCGCGCCGATGTTCCACAGGCCGGCGCGGTAGCAGAAGGCGAGGCCGGTCGCGATCAGCGCCAGCGGGGCGGCCTTGAGCGCGACCTCCTGGATCGACCACACCTCGCTCAAGGGGGCGACGAAGTAGGTGAGGAAGGCGTCGGACGGCGCGACGCCGAGCGCCGAAACGGCGATCCCGCCGATCATCACCGCGAGCGCGAAGGCCAGCACGGGGGTGAGCGCGTCGAACCAGGGCGAGCGGCGGGCGCGGGGGATCAGGTCAAGACGCATGATTGTCAAGATGCATGGGCCAGCGCCTCCGAGCGGCTCGGCGGGGCCGGGATGGGCTCGCTCGCGCCGCCCATCAGCAGGCCGATGGCGGCGCGGTTCGTCTGCCCGGTCGGCACCGGCGGCGAAAGGGTGCCGTCGTGCAGGACGGCGATGGCGTCGGCGATCTCGAACAGCTCGTCGAGGTCCTGGCTGATGACGAGGACAGCGGCGCCGCGGGCGGCCAGATCGATCACCGCTTGGCGCAGTTGCGCGGCGGCGGCGGCATCGACGCCCCAGGTCGGCTGATTGATGACGAGGATGCCGGGCTCGGCCAGGATTTCCCGCCCGACCACGAACTTCTGCAGGTTGCCGCCCGAGAGCGTGCCGGCGGCCGGATCGGGGCCGGCCTTGCGCACGTCGAAGGCTTCGATCACCCGCCGCGCGAGGTCCTGCGCCGCGCCGAGGCGCAGCAGGCCGAGGCGCGCGAGCGGCGCGGTGGCGTGGCGCGACAGCAGCGCGTTCTCGGACAGGCGCATCGACGGGGCGGCGGCGTGGCCGTTGCGCTCCTCCGGGACGAAGGCGGCGCCTAGGCGCCGCCGAGCGTTGATGCCGCGCCGGCCCACCGCCGCGCCGTCGATCCGCACCGCGTCCGGCCGCGGCGCCAGGGTCTCGCCGGAGAGCGCGGCGAACAGTTCGGCCTGCCCGTTGCCGGCAATGCCGGCGATGCCGAGGATTTCGCCGCCCGCCACGGAGAGCGAGATGTCGCGCAGCGGCGTCGCGTGCAGGCCCGGCGCGGGGAGGTCGAGTTTTTCCAGGCGCAGGCGCTCGCGTCCGCCCGCGGGCGCCGCTTTCGGCGTCACGGCGCGCACCTGCGTGCCGACCATCATCGCGGCGAGCGAGCGGGCGGTCTCGTCCTGCGGGTTGCAGGCGCCGACGACGCGGCCCACCCGCAGGATCGTGGCGCGGGTGCACAGCCGGCGCACCTCGTCGAGGCGGTGCGAGATGTAGAGCAAGGCCCGGCCCTCGTCGCGCAGGCGCTCCAGCACCGTGAACAGCCCCTCCGCCTCGCCCGGCGTCAGCACCGAGGTCGGCTCGTCGAGGATGATTAGCTTCGGGTCCTGGAGAAGGCAGCGCACGATCTCGATGCGCTGGCGCTCGCCCGCCGAGAGCGACCAGACCGGCCGCTCGGGATCGAGATGCAGGCCGTATTCCTGCCCGAGCCGGGCGATGCGCTCGCGCAACGCCCGCCCGCCCAGGGATCTCGGCATGACGAGCGCGATGTTCTCGGCGACCGTCAGGTTCTCGCACAGCGAGAAGTGCTGGAACACCATGCCGATGCCCAGCGCCCGGGCGGCCTCGGGGCTGCCGAGCCGCACGATGTCGCCGCGATGGGTGACGACGCCCTCGCTCGGCTCCAGCAGGCCGTAGAGGATCTTCATCAGGGTCGATTTGCCCGCGCCGTTCTCGCCGAGCAGCGCGTGGATCTCGCCGGCCCTGATCTCCAGATCGACGCCGTCATTGGCCGTAAAGGCGCCGAAGCGCTTCACGATGCCGTAGGCGGCAAAGAGCGGCGTCGGCCCCGATCCGCTCACGTCAGAACACGTGCACGGATATGCCGGCGAGGAACGACTTCTCCTCGGCACCCGGCCCGGCGCCGCCTTGAGCAAAGCCGATGTCCTTGTCGACGCCGAACTTGTTGCGCCAGTACTGGAAGCCGACGAAGGCATCGAGCTTGCCCGGCTGCTTCCAGACCAGCTGGCCGACGTCCAGCACGAGGTTGGTGCGCGACAGGAACTCGACGTTGGTCGGCGCCGTGCCGGGGATGCCGCCGTTGCCCTTCGGCAGGACGATGTTGTTGAAGCCCGCGAGTTTCAGCGGGAAGCCACCGAGGAAGCTGTCGAGCGGGAAGCTGTAGACGATCTCGAATTCGGGGACGGTGTTGAACTCGACGCTGCGGAACGGCTCCGTCACGAGGCCGTTGCGGTTCCACTCCTTGTAGGCGTGCACCGCGACGTTGAGGAAGCCCGCGGGCACATCGACGGCGAAGGAGAGGCCGCCGACCACGTCGCGCTTCATCGGCCCGAACACGGTGTTCTTGGCGTTCATGTCGAAGCCGAAGGACAGCGACACGTCCTTGATCAGGCCGGGATAGGAAAAGAACGTCGCTCCCGTGAGCTTGGTGAGGCTGAGCGTGCCGCGATACAGGCCGTAGGCTTCCGTCGCGCCGTAATCGTAGACCACCGGCAGGCCGCCCGGCCCGTTGGCGGTGCCGGCCGGGTCCTGGCTGCCCGACTTCAGGATGTCGAGCGAGAAGAAGTTGGTGCCGTATTCCCACGCATCCGCATGCGAGATGTTGAGGATGTGCTTGGGGATGTCGCGCCCGGCGAGCGGGTCGGAACTCTTGGTGCTGGGGACGCCCGGCTCGGAAGCCGGGAACGAGTAGCGATAGCTGACCTGCGTGTCGGCGAAGAGGAAGAACGAGACCGGCTTGACCGGCACGGCCTCGACCGGGGCCACGCCCTTGCGCACCTTCTCCATCGCCGGATCGGCCGCCGCCGCCTGTCCGACCAGGGCGAGCGACAGTGCCGCCGCCAATCCCGCTGTGAGCCCCCGAGCCGCCATGGCCGTCCCCTTTTGTCTTTCACAAACCCGTGTGGCGGGCAGCAACCGATATGCCAGGGCAAGCTTGCGCGGCGATGGCGCCCCCGCGCGTCACATAAAGGCAACATATTTTGGCCCAGAGCCGGTCGAGCCGCTGGGACAAGTCGGTCGTCATCACGGTGGGAGACGAATTATCCAGATCACGGCCGGGCCGCACGGCCGAAGATCGGACCTGATCTCGGGTTCCGTCTTTGCCTAATCGGCGCGCATCTGCCTCATCGTCCGGCGCGCGCCGTTCCGGGCGCCTGCCGCTTCGCCACGCATCAGCGGCCGAGGTTCGGGCACGCGTCTTGCGCTCAGGCGAGCGATGACGGCCCCGATCCACCCGGATCGCCGCCCGCGAGACCGAAACCGATGCCCGTCCTCGACGCCGAACCGTCGCCCCTGCCGATCGACCTCGCGACGACGGCGCTGATCGTCATCGACATGCAGCGCGACTTCCTCGAACCCGGCGGCTTCGGCGAGAGCCTCGGCAACGACGTGTCGCTGCTGGCCGCCGCGGTGCCGCCGACGCGGGCGCTGCTGGCCGCCGCGCGGGCGGCCGGCCTCCTCGTGGTGCACACGCGGGAGGGCCACGCCCCCGACCTCTCCGACGCGCCACCGGCCAAGCGCGAGCGCGGGGCGCCGAGCCTGCGGATCGGCGAGCCGGGGCCGATGGGCCGCATCCTGATCCGCGGCGAGCCCGGCCACGACATCGTCGCCGAACTCGCACCCCAGCCGGGCGAGCCGGTGATCGACAAGCCGGGCAAGGGGGCGTTCTACGCCACCGACCTCGGCCCGCTGCTGCAGGAGCGCGGCATCGCCACGCTGATCGTCTGCGGCGTCACCACGGAGGTCTGCGTCCACACCACAGTGCGCGAGGCCAACGACCGCGGCTATCGCTGCGTCGTCGTCTCGGATGCCTGCGCCTCGTACATCCCGGCCTTCCACGAGGCGGGGCTCGCCATGATCAAGGCCCAGGGCGGCATCTTCGGCTGGGTCGCCCCGTCCGCCGCCGTCGCGGCCGCGCTCCGATGACGGCCGAGGCAGGAGACGCAAACCGCATGAGCGACCGCCCCACCGAGCCGGCCTTCGATCCGGACACCTACGCGCAAACCGTGGCCGGCGCCCTCGGGATCGCCCTCGATCCCGCCTGGATCGCCCCGATCACGGCCAACCTGCGGGTGCTGCACGCCGCGGCCGAAACCGTCGGCGCCTTCCCGCTGCCCGACGAGGCCGAGGCCGCGCCGGTGTTCACGGCGTGAGCGCGGTGACGGACTGGAGCACTGCGCCTGCCGCGGACATCGCCGCGGCGTTCGCCGCCGGCGCGGTCACCGCCCGCGCCGTCACGGACGCCGCGCTGGCGCGGATCGCCCGGCTCGACGGGCGCGTGAACGCCTTTACCGACGTGGTCACTGAGCGCGCGCTGGCCCGCGCCGGGGCGCTCGACGCCGCCCGCGCCCGCGGCGCGGCACCGGGCCCGCTCGCGGGCGTGCCGTTCGCGGCCAAGAACCTGTTCGACATCGCCGGCCTGCCGACGCGGGCGGGCGCCCGGATCAACCGGGAACGTGCGCCCGCGACCCATGACGCCGCGCTGATCGCCCGCCTGGAGGCGGCGGGCGCCGTGCTCGTCGGCGGGCTCAACATGGGCGAGTACGCCTACGACTTCACCGGCGAGAACGTCCACGACGGTAATACGCTGAACCCGCACGACTTCGGGCACATGTCCGGCGGCTCGTCGGGCGGGTCGGGCGGGGCCGTCGCCGCCGGCCTCGTGCCGCTGGCGCTCGCCTCCGACACCAACGGCTCGATCCGGGTGCCCTCGGCCTTCTGCGGCTGCTTCGGGCTGAAGCCCACCTACGGGCGGCTCAGCCGCGCCGGCACCTTCCCCTTCGTCGGCAGCCTCGACCATCTCGGGCCGATGGCGCGCACGAGCCTCGACCTCGCGCTCGCCTACGACGCGATGCAGGGCCCGGACGCCGCCGACCCCGCCGCCGCCACCCGCCCGCCCGAGCCGGTCGTGCCGCACCTCGCAAAGGGCGCGACCGGCCTGCGGATCGCCGTGGCGGGCGGCTACTTTTCGCGCGGCGGGGAAGCCGAGGCGTTCGAGGCGGTGGCCCATTGTGCCCGCGCGCTCGGCGTCACCCGCACGGTCGAGATTCCGGAAGCCGCGCGCGCCCGCGCCTCGGCCTACCTGATCACCGCCGCGGAAGGGGCCGCGCTCCATCTCGACCGGCTGCGGAGCCGGGCGCGGGACTTCGATCCGGCGGTGCGCGACCGGCTGATCGCGGGCGCGATGCTGCCCGCCCCCTTCGTCGAGCGGGCGCAGCGCTTCCGCCGCTGGTACCGCGACGCCGTGCTCGCCCTGTTCGAGACGGTGGACGTGATCCTCGCCCCCTCGACGCCGTGCCGGGCGCCGCGTTCGGGTCAGGCGACCTTCGTGCTCGACGGCGTCGAACTGCCGGTGCGGCCGAACATCGGCCTGTTCACGCAGCCGATCTCGTTCATCGGTCTGCCGGTCGCCGCGGTGCCGGTCCGGCTCGATGGCGGCTTGCCGCTCGGGGTGCAGGTCATCGCCGCGCCCTGGCGCGAGGATTTGGCGCTGCGGGTGGCGCATCATCTCGAACGCGAGGGGGTTTCGCTTGCGCCCGTCGCCGCGCTGGAGTCCGCCTGATGGTGATCGACGATCCCGCAGTGAAGGCCGAGGTCGAGGCCGCGTTCGCCCGCTACGAGGCCGCCCTCGTCGGCAACGACGTGGCGACGCTCGAAGCCCTGTTCCACGACGATCCCCGCACGATCCGCTACGGCGCGGGCGAGAACCTCTACGGCATGGACGCAATCCGCGCCTTCCGCCGGGCGCGGGCCCCGCAGGGCCTCGCCCGCACCCTGGAGCGGGCGGTCGTCACCACCTACGGGCCGGATCTGGCCGTCGCCATGACCCTGTTCCGGCGCGAGAGCGCCCCCGGCCGGATCGGACGCCAGAGCCAGACCTGGGTGCGCTTCCCCGACGGCTGGAAGGTCGTGGCCGCCCATGTCAGCGTCATCGACGATCCCGAGTAGCGGAGCGACGCCGCCGTCCGTGGGGCCGGCGATGTCAAAGGCCGAGGGCGAGGCCGTCGCTGCGGGGATCGTGGGCGCCGACGAAGCCGCCGTCGTCCTCGATGCGGATCGCGCCGGGATGGCCGGCGAGCGGGCTCTGCGCGGGGATCGGGCTGATCGCGTGCCCCCGTGCCGCGAGGTCGGCGAATACGGCCTCACCGGCATCGAGTTCGAGCTTCAGGCTGTCGCGGCTGTCGGAAAACGTCTTGCCGAGGAGGAAGCGGGGCCGGGCGAGCGCGGTCAGCGGGTCCATGCGGTAATCGATCAGGCGCGTCAGCACCGCCGCCAGCGTCTGCGGCTGTCCGTCCGCCCCTTGCGTGCCGTAGATCAACCGCGGGCGGCCCTGCTCGAAATACATGCCGGGGTTCAGGGTGTGGAACGGGCGCTTGCCGGGGCGGACCGCGTTGATGTGGGCGGGATCGGCGCTGAAGGCCGCGCCGCGGTTGTGCCAGAGGATGCCGGTGTCGCCGGCCACGACCCCGCTGCCCCAGTCGAAATAGACGGTCTGCAGCAGGCTGACGCAGTTCCCGTCGCGGTCGGCGGCGCCGATGAAGACGGTGTCGCCGGTCTGGTACACGTGCGGCCAGGGCGCGGCCTTCGTCCGGTCGATGCGGCGGGCCTGGGCATCGAGATGGGCGGGCGACAGCAGGCGATCGACCGGGACGTCGGAGAAGTCCGGGTCGGCGATGAAGCGGTTGCGGTCGATGAAGGCGCGTTTCACCGCCTCGACGAGGAGATGGTAGTGGTCGGCGCTGCCCTCCGGCGTCGCCGCCACGTCGAAGCGGTCGAGGATGCCCATGATTTCGAGGGTGGTGAGCCCTTGCGTCGGCGGGCGCAGGCTGACGAGTTCGCCGCCGCGATAGGGCACGCGCAGCGCGCTCTCGTTTCGCGCCCGGCAGCGGGCGAGGTCGTCCGCGGTCAGCGGCGAGCCCGCCTGCTCCAGCCCGCGGGCGATCCGGCGGGCCAACTCACCCTCGTAGAAGTCGCGCCCGCCGTTCTCGGCCAGCATCGTGAGCGAGCGGGCGAGTTCGGGCAGGCGGACGGTCTCGCCGATATCGGGCACGCGGCCCTCGGCGGTGAAGGCCCGCACGACATCGGGCCAACGGCCGATCTCGTTGGCGCGGAAATTCGTCCAGAAGCGCTGCGACGGCGTCATCGGGAAGCCGTCGGTCGCGTGCGCGATGGCGCGCTGGAACAGCCCCTTCCACGATTGGCGCCCGCCCCAGGCCCGCTGGCTATAGGTGAAGGCCTGCTCCCAGGTATCGACGGCCGCCGCCGCGGTGATCGCCGAGCCGGGGCCGCGGGTCGGGATCGGCCGGCCGTCCTGCGCCACCCCCGCCGCCGCCTGGCCGATGCCGGACAGGGTGAAGCAGGCGCCGTTGCGGTCGCTGACGATCATGAAGGCGTCGCCGCCGAGACCGCAGAAATGCGGGTAGGTCACGCAGAGCGTGGCGTTGACGGCAATCGCCGCCTCGATGGCGTTGCCGCCCGCGCGCAGCACCGCGCGCCCGGCTTCGCTGGCGAGTTCGTGCGGGCTCGTCACCATGCCCTCGCGGGAGCGGGCGAGGCCCCCGCGGGTTTCGGCGAACGGACGGGTCGGCATGGTCGAGGCCCCCAGGGCCGCCGCGGAGGTCAGGAGGAGCGCGCGCCGCGACGGGGCCGGCGCTCGATGGGCTTCGCGGCGGTCCATGACGGCTACTCCATGATCCGAGCGGCATGGGCCGCGATGGCGCCGGCGGTGGTGAGCCAGACCGTGTCGCGCTCCGCCGCGATCCGCTCCAGCACCTGGCGCAGCGGGCGCAGGCGGTGCGGCTGGCCGACGATGTAGGGATGGAGCGCGATGCCCATGACGAGGGGCGCCTTGCGCGACTGCTCCAGCATCTCTTCGAAGCCGTCGAGGAGGGAGTCGGCGAAGGCGCGGCCGGTGTCCTTGCGGGCGACGACGGCCGGGATGTCGTTCAACTCCTGCGGATAGGGCACCGAGAGGATGCGCCCGCCGTCGCGGGTCGCGAACCATGTCGGCTGGTCGTCGTGACACCAGTCGAGCAGGTAGCGGTAGCCGGCTTCCGCCAGGAGGTCGGGCGTCACCCGCGACTGCGAGATCCAGGGGCCGAGCCAGCCCGCGGGCGCCTTGCCCTCCTCGCGGGTCAGCACCGCGGTGGCTTCCGCGATCAGCGCGCGCTCCTCCGCTTCCGGCATGTCGCCCTGGCGCTCGGCGTTGGTGCGGCCGTGGCCGACGATCTCGTCGCCGCGGGCCCGGAACGCCTCGATCAGGCCCGGACAATCGCGGTAGATGCGGCTGTTGACCAGGATGCTGGCCGGCAGATCCAGCTCATCGAGCAGGTCGCGCAGGCGCCACGCGCCGACGCGGTTGCCCCAGTCGCGCCACGCGTAGTTCAGCACGTCCGGCTGCGGCCCGCCCGGCGCCAACTCGGCGCCGAGGCCGGAGCCGAAATCGAAGGTCTCGAGGTTCAGGGCGAGGTAGACGGCGAGGCGCTTGCCCTCGGGCCAGTCGTAGACCGGCCGGTCCGGCAGGGCGGAATAGGCGTAGCGGCCATGGCTCGGCGCGGATGTGGTCACGGTCTGAATCTCGGTCCTGTGGTGGATGGAGCGGTTACGCCGCCCCGAGATAGGCCGCCTCCAGGGCGGCGTCCGCCTTCAGTTCGGCCGCGGTGCCCGATGCGGCGACGCGCCCCTGCTCCAGCACGTAGCCCCGATCCGCCACGGTCAGCGCGAGTGCTGCCATCTGATCGACGATCAGGATGGTGGTGCCGGCGTCGCGCAACTCGGCGACGGTGGCGTAGAGGCTGTTGATGATCGCGGGCGCGAGCCCCAGCGAGGGCTCGTCGAGGAGCAGGATGCGCGGGCGCGCCATCATCCCGCGGGCGATGGCGAGCATCTGCTGCTCCCCGCCCGAGAGCAGCCCGGCGCGGCTGCCGGCCCGCTCGCGCAGCCGCGGGAAGCGGTCGAGCAGGGCTTCGACCTCGGCCGGATCGACCCGGCCACCCCGACTCCACGCGCCGAGGCGGATGTTCTCGACCACCGTGAGCTCGGGAAAGACCTGGCGCCCCTCCGGCACCAAAGCGAGGCCGAGCCGGGCGATCCGGTGCGCCGGCAGCGCGGCGATCGGCTGATCCTCCAGCACGATCGAACCCTCGACCGGGCGCAGCAGGCCGGCGAGCGCGCGCATCGCCGTCGACTTGCCGGCCCCGTTCGAGCCCAGCAGCGCCACGGTCTCGCCGGGCCGTACCGCCAGCGCCACGTCGTCGAGGACGGGCGCGGCGCCGTAGCCGGCGGTGAGGCCGTGGGCGGAGAGCACCGCGTCGGCCGGGCCGCTCCAGGGGGCGGCGCGCGGCCGGGCCGGGGTCTCGGCGGCGCCGAGATAGGCCCGCAGCACCGCCGGGTTCCGGCGAATCTCGGCGGGCGTGCCGAGGGCGATGGGGCGGCCGGCATCCATCACGAGGATGCGGTCGGACAGGCCCATCACCAGCGGCATGTCGTGTTCCACGAGGATCACGGCGATGCCGCGGGCCGCGATTCGCCGCAGCAGGCTCCCGAGGCGGTCGGTCTCGGCGCGGGACAGGCCGGCGGCGGGCTCGTCGAGGAGGAGGACGCGGGGTGCGCCGGCCAGCGCGCGGGCGATCTCCACGAGGCGCCGGTCGACATGGGGCAGTTCGGAGGCCGGACGGTCGAGGGGGCCGGCATAGCCGACGAAGGCGAGCAGGGCCGCGGCCTCGTGCCGGTCTTGGGTTTGCGCCCGGCGCAGCAGGCGGCCGGGGGCGCGGGCGAGCGTCACGTTCTCGATCACGCTGAGCGAGCCGAACAGCCGCGTGGTCTGATAGGTGCGGGCGATGCCGGCGCGGGCGATGGTGTGGGCCGGCCGCCCGGCCAGTTCCCGGTCGCCGAAGCGGATGCGGCCCGCGCTCGGCCGGTAGAAGCCCGAGATCATGTTGAGGACGGTGGTCTTGCCCGCCCCGTTCGGGCCGATCACGCTGGTGACGGCGCCGGGCTGGGCTTCGAAGGCGACGCCTTCCGCCGCGCGGATCCCGCCGAAGGCGATGCCGAGGCCCTCGACCGCGAGCCCTTCGCCCTCGCTCCGGTTCAGGAAGGCCGGCGGCTCTGCCCCGGCATCCGCGCGCGCCTGCCCGCCCCGCGGCAGGAGGCGTGCGAGGCTGCCGACGAGGCCGGCGGGCACGAGCCAGAGCACCACCAGCGTCGTCAGGCCGAAGAACAGCAGGCGGTACTCGGCCAGCCCGGCGAGCGCTTCCGGCAGCAGGACCGTCACCAGCGCGCCGAACAGCGGCCCGAGCACGGTGCCGGTGCCCCCGACCACCACGGCCAGCACGAACAGGATCGACTGGGTGAACGGGAACGAACTCGGCGCGATGAACAGCATCAAGGGCGGCAGCACCGCGCCGGCCAACCCGGTGAGTGCTGCCGAGATCGCGAAGGCCGCGGTCTTCACCCGCACCGGATCGAAGCCGAGGGAGGCGGCGGCGACGTCCGCGTCGCGCACGGCGCGCAGCGCCTGGCCGAGGCGGGCGTGGCGCAGGCGGTGGAAGCCGTAGAGGCTCGCGCCCGCCAGGATCACGGCGAGACTCGCGAGGTCGCGCTCGCCGAGCGCCACGCCGAACAGGCTCGGGCCGGTGGCGACCACGAGGCCGTTCTGCCCGCCGGTGAGTTCGCCGCCCTCGATCAGCGCGTGCTCGACGAGGAAGCCGAAGGCGATCGTCACCATGGCGAGATAGGGTCCGCGCACCCGCATCGCCGGCACCGCGAGCGCCGCGCCGACGAGGCCGGAGAGGGCCGCCGCCGCGGGCAGCGCCAGCCAGAAGCTGAACCCCTTGAGCGTCAGGATCGCGCCGGCATAGGCGCCGAGCGCGTAGAACCCGGCATGGCCGAACGAGATCAGGCCGCCGAGGCCCAGCAGGACGTTGAGGCCGGTGCCGGCGAGCACGGTCAGCGCCACCAGCGCGATGACGAAGTGGCTGTAGCCGCTCGTCAGCCCGACGAGGCCGAGGCCGGCCAGCGTCAGGCCCAGGATGGCGAGCGGCATCGCGGCCGGCGCCCGGGGAAGCGCGCGCATGGGTCAGACCTTGTTGACGGCGGCGCGGCCGAGCAGCCCGTTGGGGCGGAGCGCCAGGGCGAGGATGATGACCGAGAACACGACGATCTGGGTCGCGCCGGAGCCGAGCGTCGCGGTGACGCCGGCCTCGACCACGCCGTAGAGCAGGCCGGCCAGCACCACGCCGGTGGCCGAGCCGATCCCGCCGAGGATCGCGACCGCGAACGCCTTGATCCCGAACAGCGCCCCCATCTCGGCCGAGACGGAGAAGAGCGGCGCGATCAGCAGGCCCGCCGCGCCCGCGAGCACCGCGGAAAGCGCGAAGGCGCAGGCGACGGTGCGGGCCACATCGATGCCCATCAGCCGCGCGGCTTCCGCGTTCTGCGCCACGGCGAGCAGCACGCGGCCGAGTTCGGTCCGGCGGAACACCGCGCGGATCGCGAGTGCCGCCGCGATGCCGACCACCGGGATCACGAGCTGCAACGGGTAGATGCCGGCGCCGAGCACCTGGATCGGCGCCGAGACCAGGGCGGAGGGCAGGCCGCGCGGCTCCTTGCCGAAGGTGAACAGCAGCACGTTGTCGAGGATGATGCCGCCGGCGACCGTGGCGAGCAGCCACGCATCGGAGCCGCGCACCACGAAGGGGCGCACCAGCAGGCGCTCCACCGCGAGCCCGAGCAGCGCGCAGCCCGCGAGCGCGGCGGCGGCCGCCAGCGGCATCGGCCAGCCGAGTTGCACCGCGAACACGTAGCCCAAAACCGCCCCCAGCGTGACGGCGCTGCCTTGGGCGAAGTTCACGGTGCCGGAGACCGCGAAGGTGATGTGGAAGCCGAGCGCGACCAGCCCATACATGCTGCCGAGGCCGAGCCCGCTGACGAGGGTTCCGATCAGCATGCGCCTTGCCCCTGGCGGCGCGGGCGAGCCGCAACCGCGATCCCCTTCACCGCCGTCATTCCGGGGCCGCGCAGCGGAACCCGGAATCCACCCGTGATGCGGGAAGCCGGGCTTAAGCTGCTCCGTCGCGGCCAGTCGTGGATTCCGGGTTCGCCTGCGGCGCCCCGGAATGACGGCGGGATAGGAACGAACCTGCCGTTCGCCCGCTGGACGGAACTCCTCACTTCGCCACCGCGACGATCTCGCCGTTGCGGAAGCTGGCGAAGATGTAGTCCTCCGGCCGCAACGCGTCGTGCCGGTCCGGGGCGAAGGGCTTTTCGTAGGTCTTGATCAGGCCGGCATAGGCCGGGACCCCATAGAAGCCGTCGCGGACCTTGGGCCCTTCCGTCGAGCCCGCCGCCTGGATCGCGAGCGCGATCAGGTGGGTGGCGTCGTAGGCGTTGGCGATGCCGACGGCGGGGGTCACGTCGGCCATGGACTTGATCGCCGGGTACTTCGCCTTCAGCGCGTCGAGCACCGCCTTCGCCTTCGGGCTGTCGTTGCCGGCGAAGGTGAAGGTCTGGACGAAGTGGACCCGCGCGGCGCCGGGGCCCGCCAGTTCGTCGAAGCGCCCGCCCGCCGGGCCCCAATGGGAGATGACCGGCACGGTCCAGCCCATCCGGTCGAGCGACTTCACCACCTGCGCCGAGGGGCCGACATTGCCGACGAGGAACAGCGCGTCGGCCCCGGCCTCCCGCAGGCGGGAGAGCTGGGGCACCATGTCGATGTCGTTGGCCTCGTACTTCTCGATGCCCGCGCTCGGCAGGCCCGCCGCCTTCAGCGCCGCGACGAGGCCCTGCTGGTTCGACTCGCCCCAGGCGTTGTTGACGAGGATCGCGCCGGGCTTCTTCGCGCCGTAGGTCTTCACCGCGTAGGCGACGAGCGCCTCGTCCACGAGGGCATCGACCGCCGAGACCCGGAACACGTAGTTGTCGGCGGCGCCGTTGCGGGTGATGCCGGTGCCGGCCGCCCAGGGTCCGACGAAGGGTACCTTCATCTGGTTGGCGATGGGCACGATCGCCATCGAGACCGGCGTGTCGAGCCCGCCGATCAGCGCCACGACGCCGGCCCGCTGGATCAGTTCGCGGGCGGCGAGCACGCCCTTCGACGGGTTGGCCTCGTCGTCGCGCGCCACCAGTTCGAGCGGTCGTCCGAGCACGCCGCCCACCTTGTTGATCTCGTCGATCGCCAGCCCGATCCCGCGGGAGATCGCCTCGCCGGACTTGGCCGACTGGCCGCTCAGCGCAGTGACGAGCCCGAGCCGGATCGGCTCCGCGGCTTGGACCGGAGCGAGGCCGGCGAAGCCCGCGAGCAGGGCACCGAGGGCGAGGCGCCGCGTGAGGGTGCGGGCAGCGGTGAGGCGTCGAGGCATGGCGGTCCGGTCCCCATATCTGGTCGACCCATGTCCGCAACGGCCGTGCCAGTCGGGCAGCCGTTGATTTCGTTCGGTTTTTCCGAATCGCGCGCGACCTGCGGAAGGAGTGTGCACAAATCTCCAACAAAGTGCATACACTTTCTGCATGCACGGCGATGGTGGCTGCGCCAAGCTGGCTTGGCGGCGCCGCGCTTGCTTGCAGGAAACCGGGCACCGGGGAGATTGCGGATGGACATTCAGGACACGGGGGCCGCGCGCGACGCGGCGGCGGTGACGGCCTATCTCGAAGCCTCGATGGTACCCGATCCCGAGACGGCGGCGCGCTACATGGCGCCCGGCATCGCCATCGTCTTCACCGGCGGCCGGGTGTTCCGGCATCCGCGCGAGGTCACGGCCTTCAACGCGGGCCGCTACGCCTGGGTCAAGAAGCGGATGGAGCGGCTCGACGTGGTGCCCGGCGAGGGGCTGACCACGGTCTACAGCCTCGGCACGCTCTACGGCGCGTGGCCGGACGGCACCGCCTTCGAGGGCAACCGCTACGTCGATCGCTTCACCGTGCGCGACGGTCTGATCGTCTCGATGGAAGTGTGGAACGACAGCGCCGAACGCATCCTCGACCGCCAGGGCATGTCGGATTAGGTCCTGGGATACCGAAGGGATCATCCCTTCGGCGGGGTTTGGGGCAGAGCCCCATGATGGCTTCGCCGACCGGGCTCCGCCCTGGACCCGCGAAGGGCTTGCCCTTCGATCCCAAAAATCCTCAGCCTTCGACGTAGGGGGCGAGCAGGCGGATGAGGTCGCGTTCGCGCCTCGGTTCGGCGACGATGCGGGCGCGCTCGGCCACCGCGTCGAGATGGTGGTCCATCAGGGCCACCGCCCGCCCAGCATCGCCCGCGGCCAGCGCCGCCACGATCTCCCGGTGCTCGCTCACCGCGCAGTCGGACGAGTGCGGCCGGCTGTAGAGCGACAGGACCAGGGCGCAGCGGTAGCCGAGTTCGGCGACGTAGCGGGTCAGCACCGGGCTGCCGGTCATCTCGGCGAGCAGCAGGTGGAACTCGGTGGCGAGCCGGATCGAGGCCGCCTCCGGGCCGCCGCTCGCCCGCTCCTCGCCCGCGATATGCGCCTCCAGCGCGGCGCGCTGCGTCTCGCTCAGGGTGCCGGCGAGCCGCTGGACCACCAGCCGCTCCAGGCTGATGCGCACGTCGAAGGTGTCGCGCGCCTCCTCCCAGCTCGGGCTCGCGACCGTGGCGATGCGGTTGCGGCGCAGTTCCACCAGCCCCTCGCCCGCGAGTTGCAGCAGGGCTTGGCGCGCGATGGTGCGGCTGACGCCGAAGCGCTCGCCCAGCGCATCCTCGGGCAGCCGGTCCCCGGGGGCGAGCGCCCGCTCGACGATGGCCCGCCGCAGCGACCGGCAGATCGTTCCGACGCGGTCGGTCGGGGGGCTTGTCTCGCCCTGTCTCATCGTCGATGCAGATCCAATCGCAGACAACGCGCGCTCGCCCGATCCGGCATGCCCGCCCCGTGAGGCGCGGGGCCCCGTCTCCCGCCAGATGCATGATCGACGCCGAGGCGTCTCGGCCCCATCGCCGCGACCGTGTGAAACCCGGTTCGCCCGCAAATGGGAAGACCGACCCGCTGCCGGCCCACAGGGTCGCCGGCATCCGGCCGGAATCGGCGCGGGCCCTGTCGAGCCGGCGACGCCTCGGCCCTCGATCGTATCGATCCGGCCGCCGACACGCGCGCGGCGACGCTCGTTGCGTCGTCGCTCAGACGTCCCGGAGGCACTTGACGCGCGAGGATTGCACGGACATAGTGAGTCACAATCGATTTGTCTGTATAAATGCAAAATTGATCCTCCCGTTTCAGCGGCTTACAGATCAAGCAAAAAAGAATTTAAGATAAGATTTGGAGGTTGAGATGGACGCCTTGCCATCGACGATGCCGGGTCGTTGGACATACCGGAGCTATCGAAACACGTTCGACCTCGTCAACGGCGAAGCCGAGAAGGCACTGCGGCTGATCTTCGGGGAGGGGACGTTCCTCTTGGAAGAGAGCGCCGGGGGCGGCCTTCAGGGTACGCTCGACATGGGCGGCGGCTATGTCCTCGACCTCTCGGGCACGGTCTCGACCGACGAGACGGCGGCGTTCTCCCTCGTCGGCCTCGGCCGGCCGGGAAGCGCGACCGCGGGATGGCAATACGATTATCGCGGCCAGCGTGCCCCGACCTGGCCGAACGGGGTCGATCAGGTTCCGGCCCTCCTGGGCAGCGTGATCCGGGCGAAACCGCACGACGGCGCGCCGGCGGGCGTCACGGCCTCGTTCATCGCCGTCCGGCAGCCCTGACCGGTTGCGTCGTCGCCCCGGCCGCGCATCGCGCGCTTCGAACACGAACTCTCGTCTTGAGGAGATCCCGATGACCTCATTGTCCGGGTTGGCCGCGCGTCTCGGTCCGGCAGCGGCAGGGATGCTACTCGTCTCGGTCGGCGCCGCGCAGGCCGCCGACCGCCCGTTCGCGAATCCCACCGAGATGACGGTGGTCCGCAACGCCCCGGAGGCACGTCGCCTCTCGGCCCCCGGCCTGACCCCGATGTCGGCGCAGCCCGGACTCCGCGCGGCCGAGCCGGTGGGAACGCCGGTTCCCGGCGAGGCGGCGATCGATCTCGGCATCCGCATGGTGGACGGGACGATCGCCAACCCGACCACGAACACGCGCGATGCCGTGCAACTGCGCGCCTACGTCGATCTGAAGCGACCGCCGGCGGAGGACAAGGATCAGGCCGTCTACGCGGGCCCGACCATCCGGGTCCTGCCCGGCGACACCGTGCGGATCACGCTCCGCAACGAACTGCCGCTGGAGAACTGCGTCGCGCCCGAGGGCACGCACAACATCCCGAACTGCTTCAACGTCACGAACCTGCACTCGCACGGCCTGTGGGTGTCGCCGACGGGCAACAGCGACAACGTCCTGCTGGAGATCCAGCCGGGCAACGTCTTCCAGTACGAGTACAACATCCCCGCCGACCACCCGGCCGGGACCTTCTGGTATCACCCGCACCGGCACGGCTCGACGGCGCTGCAGGTCGCCAGCGGCATAGCGGGCGCGCTGATCGTGCGCGGGACGCGCAAGCCCGGCCAGAACGGCGAGGTCGGCGACATCGACGTCCTCCTGCCGAACGGCCAGGACGAGCGGGAGAAGGCCTACGAGAAGGTGCTGGTGATGACGCAGGTCCAGTACGCCTGCCGCGACGCCAACGGCAACATCGAGGTCGATTCGGCGAGCCAGGCGTGGCTCTGCCAGGCCGGCGAGACCGGCACCGTGAGCCGGTACGACCAGTTCGGGCCCGGGAGCTGGAACACGTCCGGCCGCTACACCTCGATCAACGGCCTCGTCCAGCCCACGCTGTCGATGGAGCCGGGCAAGGTCGAACGCTGGCGGCTCGTCCATGCGGGCGTGCGCGACACCATCTCGTTCGAGCTGCGCCGCGCCAAGGGGCGCGTCACGCTGCCGGAATACGGCATCTCGGTCCGACAGTCCGAGGCGTGGGTCAAGGAGAACTGCGAGACGACGCCGATCGAGACCTTCGAGATCGCCGCCGACGGCCTGACGCACGCGCGGGCGCTGCCGAAGACGACGGACGTGCTCCAGCCCGGCTACCGCAGCGATCTGCTCGTCTCGGTGCCGACCGGCGGCGATTACTGCGTGATCGACAACCGTCTGAACAACGCCAACAGCGATGTCGGCGGCCCGAACAAGACGATCCGGCTGCTGGCGCTCGTGCGGGCCGGCGCCGCGGAGGGCGGGTCCGCCCCGGGCGGGCCGTCCGCCCCGCCCGCCGCTTCCGATCCGGCGAGCGTGATCCGGGACTATCTCGTCGCGCGCGCCGAGGCGGTGCTGTCGGCGCCGGTCGCCGCCCGCGTCGTGGCCGACCTGAAGGACGGCCTCAAGCTCGCGGCCTTCGTCCCGCACAAGCCCATCGCGGCCGACGAGGTCCGGGGCCGCCAGGACGTGATCTTCAGCATCGATCTCTCCGCCGGCGCCCCCCGCTTCGGCATCAATCACAAGGCCTACGCGCCCGAGCGGGTCGATCGGCTGCTGGCGCTCGGCGGCGTCGAGGAATGGCACCTCACCTCGACCATCGCCGGCCACCCCTTCCACATCCACGTCAACCCGTTCGAGATCATCGCGATCTACAACACCGTCGGCGGCAAGCGGGTCGATCTCACGGACCCCGCCATCCCCTACGCGGAGCGGCTGAAGATGGAGAACGGCGATCCGCAGTTCCTCGATCTCAAGGGCGTCTGGAAGGACACGATCTTCACCAAGCAGGGCTACGAGGTCGTCATCCGCACCCGCTATCAGCGCTACATCGGCGAGTTCGTCCTGCACTGTCACATCCTCGACCACGAGGATCAGGGCATGATGCAGAACGTCAAGATCGTCCTTCCCAACACCCACGGCCTGCCGGCCGGCCCGGGCGGGCACGCCCATTGAGGCCGACCGAAGGCGGGTGTCGAAGTCCCGTCGGTGCACCGAAGCGTGACGTGGAGGAGCGTCTAGAGAGCGATGAGGCGGAAGCGGTCACGCGCAGTGGTTGGCGCCCCGCCGAATGGCTGCGTTATCGACACGCATCAAACTCCGGCGGCGAGCTTCGCTTGATCGAGGTGGATGAGCCATCGAAGGTAGCCTGCGCCCGAACTCAGGATGGCGACAGCAACCTCTAGCGGGGGCTGGTTGGGCTCCTCCTGCCCCTGGCCGTGACGGTAGAATTGAGCGGAGGCCACCCAGTTGGTGAACCCTTGTACGAGCTTCTTCGCGGCCTCTTGGGCAGGCGCGTCGCTTGCGTAATACTGCTCAACGAACGGCATCAGGTTCGATCCAATCTCGGGTGCACCCACGCGCCGAGCGGAGGGGAACATGAGCTTGAAAGTCACCTCGCAGGCTTCGAAGATGCCTCGGATCGCCTGCTTGCCGTCCGCGTGGGTAGCGGAGAGGGCTGTATAGGCACCCTCAAACTCGGCTCGGACACCTCCGTAACGACTGGACTGAAGGCCAGCGAGTGCCGCTTCTCTATCAAGCTCAAATGAAGCGTCTACACGAAGCCGGACAGAACCACCGGAATCGATAGCATACTTAACATGCTGCTGGTCAAATATACGCTGAACCTCTCGAACCCATTCGTCCCTTGAAACTTCATCATCTTGATTGATAAACCAATCTGCGATTGCAGTAAGCGAGTCGAGAACATCAACCAACTCGCCTTCGCTGAAATGAATATCCAGCGGGGCATACATCTTACTAGATTGAGGCATGATGCCACTATGTTGCTGAATATAGTCGCGAACATCAATCCGGAAACCTGAACCAACAAAATTTGCATAAGCAGCAGCGAGTTGAGCGCGCATACGCTTAGAGTCATCCTGCAATGCGGAAGGCCGGAGGTAGGTATCGCTAAAAGTAGCTGTCATGGCTCTGCCACCCTGGGGGACACATTGGGTGCCAACTTGGGGGACAAGCCCATCATGGCGCCAGCCAAGTCACTGATTATAAATCAAAATTTATCACTAAGAACAAGTGGCGGAGGGAGCGGGATTCGAACCCGCGATACCGTTTCCGGTATACACACTTTCCAGGCGTGCGCCTTCAACCACTCGGCCACCCCTCCGGAGTCCCACCGGGAACCGCGGTGAGCCGAGGCTCGGTGCGGTCCCGCGCGGCGGGAGCCGTGCTGTAACCGGGGCGCCGGCTTCTGGCAAGCGGGAGCGTGAGGCTCCCGATCGATCGCCGCGGAAGCGCGCGATCCGCTTGGCCGAGGCCGGCGCCCCGCGCCGTCAAGCGATGTGGCGCGGGCGCTCCACCGGTGTGCCCGGCGGGACCGGGGCGCGGGGGATGGCGGGCGGCGTGGGTGTCGCCGCGGGCGCCGTCGTCGCGGCGGGCGTCGCCGGGGCGGAGGAGCCGGCGCCGGTCTCGAGGAAGCCGGGCTTTGCGGCCGGCGCGGCCTCGACGGTGGTCGGCGGCGGGACCGGCACGGCCGGGGGCGGAACCGGCGCGGTGGGGGCAGCGGGCGCCGGGGCGGCCGCCTCGATCCGGGGGGCGTCGGGCTCCGGGGCCACGGGGGCGTCGTCGTCCTCGGGCGCCGCCAGGATTTCCGGCGGGGTCTTCCAGACGAAGGCGTCGAGGCGCCCGGTCGTCGGCGAGATCGGGGCCCAGCGCTCGGAGATGACGCCGTCGGCGACCCAGGCCGGATCGCGCGGGGCGCGGGCGGCGCGGGCCAGCCACTCGCGGGCGCGTCCGCTGTCGCCGCCGTGCTCGGCGGCCTCGATCCGCGCCATCATCCGGCAGACCCGCACGGTCGGGCGGTCGTCGAGAAGCGGGGTCAGGGTCTCGCGGGCGCGGCCGAACTCCTTGGCCTCGGCCGCGGCCTGGGCCAGCACCAGCCGGGCCTCCGGATCCCAGGACGAGAGCTTGGCCAGCGTCTCGGCGCGGGCGACGCGGTCGCGGGCGGAATCGCCCGTGCGCAGGTTGAGATAGACGCGCCCGAGTTCGGGATGCGGCGTGGATTTCCACGCGGCCTCGACGATCTTGGCGGCCTTGCGCAGGTCGTTGCGGCGCGCGAGCAAGCGCCCGGCGATGACGGCGGCGGGCACGAGGTCGGGGGCGAGCTTGACGGCCTTGAGCGCCTGATCGGTGGCGGTGTCGGGGGCGCCGGCCTCGTTGCTCTGGGCGGCGGCGGTGAGCAGCACCGCGCGCTGGCGGCGGGCGGCGTGCTTGTCCATCAGGCCGAGCGAAGCGCGGCGCTCCACGGTCTCGGTCGCGGCTGACCAATCGCCGTCGGCGCAATGGGCCTCCATCACCGCCTCGTTGGCCCAGGTGACGCTGGGGGCGAGGCGCGCGGCCTCCACGGCGTAGGCGCGGGCGGTCGGCTCGTCCTCGCGGCGGCGCGCCTCGACGAACAGGCCGCGCAGACCCAGCACCCGCGTCTCGGGATCGTCGGCCATGCTGCGGAAGGCGCGCTCGGCGGCGTCGCGGTCGCCCGAGATCTGGGCGGCCTGCGCCTTGAGCAGCAGGGTGAGGGGCTGCGAGCCCAGCAGCCGCTCGGCGTCGCTGGCATGGCGGCGGGCGGCGAGCGGATCGCCCGAGCCCACCGCGATCATGCCGCGCGACAGCGAGGCGAGGCCCTTGTTGCGGCGGCGCTCACGGGTGGAGCGGCTGATGCTCGCCGGCAGGCCGATGACGCCGGTGACGATCGCCCAGATCAGAGCGACCACGATCGCGGCCACCAGCACGCCGGTGAGCGCGATGGCGAGGCTCATCTGGACGTCGTAACCGCCCCAATTGACGTTCACGGTGCCCGGATGGTCGGCGATCCACACGGCCCCGTAGGCCGCAAGGGCCAGGAGGGCCAGGAAAACGAGGGCGCGCCACATGGGTCAGGGCCTCCTTGGAAGCACGGCGAGCGGGCGCTCGCGGCCCGGACAAGCAGGAAGGGAATGAGGGCGCGCGGAACGCGGGCCCCTCGTCGAAAACACCGTCATCGGCCGCGCGGGTCCTAGCGCGCCGGGGGGAGGCCGGTGAAGGCGTCGGTGAGCAGCGACTGCGCCGCCTTGCCGGCCTCGGCCCGCGCGGTCAGCCGGGCGCCGAAATCGCCGGCCTGCGACTTCGCCTCCTCGGGCAGAGCCGCGAAGGCCGCCGCGGCCGCGGGCAGGTCGCCGTTGTCGAGGGCGGCCTGGACCTGCGCGGTCGAGCCCTCGGCGCCCGCAGCGGGTTGGCCTTGAGCCGGGGCGTCGGCGCGCTTCACCTGCACCAGCGAACTCGCCATGTTCATCAGCCGGTCGCCGACGCTGCCGCTCTCGGCCACCGCCTTGGCCTGGGCGGCGCGCTTGGCCTCCGCGATCTTGGCCGAGATGGTGCGGAACTCGGCAGCGAGCTTCGCCGGGGTCGGCGCGCCCTTGTCAGCGAAGGGCGCCAGCGCCGCGACGCGCTTGGAATCCGCCGGCTCCTGGCTGCGCAGGCTCGCCAGCGCCTCCGGATAGGGCTGGCCGGCATCGAGCGCGGTCGCGATGCGGTCGGCGGCGACGATCCGGAGCGCCGATTGCACGGTGGCCGCCTTGGCGGTCTGGTCGAGCGCCTTGTCGAGGGTGGCGAGCTTGTCGGCCTGCTCCTGAAGCTTCCGGTCGAGACCCTTCACGGTCTCGTCGGAACGGGCCTGGGAGGCTTCCGCCGCCTGCTTGCCGGCTTGCGTGGCGTCCTGCACGGCCTGCGTCGCCGCGCCGATCTTCGCGTCCAGCGACTTCTGCAGCTCGTCGAGGCGCTTGGCGAGGCCGGCATCCGCCGTCTCGTTGGCCTTGGTGCGGCTGTCGATCTCGCCCTGGAGCGCGGCAAGCTTCTGGGTCAGGTCGGGCGCGGGGGCCCCATCCTTGCCCGCGGCCTCCAGCGTCTTGATCCGCTCGTCGAGGGCGGCGAGCGCCGTGCCGTCGTTCGGCTGCGCCTGCACCGCCTTGGCTTCCGCGTTGCCGTCGCGGCCGGGCTCTTCCTGCAGGGCCGAGACGCTCTGGTCGAGGGCGTCGAGGCGGGCAGCGAGGTCGGCGGGCACGGAAGGCGCCGGGGCGGCGCCGTCACCCGTGGGCGCGGCGGCAGGGGCGGAGCCGGCCTTCTGCAGGGCTTCCTGCGCCTTGTCGCCCGCCGTCTTGGCGGCGGCCTCGGCGCGCTTGATCGCCTCCGACAGGGGCTTCAAAGCCTGCTCGTCGGCGGCGATGCGCTTGTCGAGGGCGGCCACGGCATCCTTGGTGGCCAGCCCCGCCACCGCCTTGTCGAGGGTGTCCTGGCGGGAATCCCCCGCGCGCTGGAACGAGGTCACGCCGTAGAGCAGGCCCGCGCCGACGAGACCGCCGAGCAGACCGGAGACCGCCACGGCGCCGAGGCCCGCCCGGGCCTTCGCCGTCTCGGCGGATTTGGGATCGGGGCGGGTCTGGCCCTTTGCCGCGTCCTTGGCGGCATCCTTGGCCGCGTCCTTCGCGCTGCCCTTGCCGGCCTCGGCCGGGTCGGGGACGCGCTTGGCCTTCATGTCGAGGATCGGCCCATCGGTGAGCGAGGCAGCCTCGGTCACGCGGGTCGGGCCCGCCCCGGACGGGCTGCCGGTGGTGGTGCCGGAGGGTTTTCCGTCGGATGGCTTGGCGCCAACGGGGGGCACGGCGCTGCTGCCGGTGGCGCCGGGCTTGGCCGGGCTGTCGGGCTTCAATTCAGCGGACTTCGCGGCGGCGCCCACGGGCGGCACGGCGCTGCTGCCGGTAGCGCCGGGCTTCAGCGGCGTGGCGCCGCCGGAGGTGCTGGCCGTGGCGGTGCCCGGCGTCGGGGAGGCGGCGACCGACGCCTTGGCCGGCTCGGAGGGCTTGGACTCGGAGGGCTTGGACTCGGAGGGTTTGGCACCGACCGGCGGCACGGGGCTGCCCGCGGTGCCGGGCTTCGGCGGCGTGGCGGACGCGCTGGTGGTCGATCCGGCGGACGAGGCCGACGGCGCGGCGCCTGCGGGCTTCACGGGCTCGGACGGCTTGCCGCCCACCGGCGGCACGGCGCTGCTGCCGGTGGGGCCAGGCTTGAGCGGCTCGCCGGGCTTGGCGTCCTGGGGGCGGCCGGCGCCGGTCGAGGCGCCACCGGGCAGCGCGCTGCTGCCGGTCGGGCCGGGCTTCACCGGCTCGGATTTCGTCAAGACAGGCTTGCCGGCCGGGGGCGTACCCGCGGCGGCGGGCGTGCCGGGCTTCGGCGTGGGGGAAGAGGCGGGGGACGCGCCCTTGTCCGCAGGCTTCGGACCATCCTTGGGTGAAGTCACCGGCGTTCGCTCCCTTCGCCACCTTTGCGAGGCACCGCGCTCCCTTAGAGCGGTCGGGCGGCGCCATCCATCCCGTCGTTTCGTTCGAACCGTCCTCGGGCCTCGGGACGGTCCCTCAAGAGGGACGATCCGGTCGGTCCGGGGGCGGAAGTCCGGCGAGGAGGGCGTCCTCGCTCGGTCGCGTCGCCACAAAATGGGCCGCGAGTCCGAACTCGGCCAGTCCCGCTTCCACATCCGGCGACAGGCAGTAATGCTTCAACGCGCGAAACGCTCCGGCCAAGCCGGCCTCGCGGCACAATTCCGCGGCCACGCGGGCGCTGCGGCGGGAGAAGTGCAGCGCGATCTCCGGCCCCGGCCCGTCCTCATCCCGAAGTGCTCGTGCCGCGGCCTCCGGCAGGGCGCCCTCCGCCCGCGCCGCGTAAGCCGCCCACACCGCAATGTGAAAGCCCGCCGCCGTCAGGCTCGCTGCGGGCTCGGCCTTGCGATCCTCGCCCGCGGCGTGGAGCAGGCGGCGGCCCGGCGGCAGGCTCGCCGCGACCAGGGCCGCGAGATCGCCCGCATCCCCTTCCGCGCAGTGAACGCGCGAAAACCTCGCCCGGCGGGCGCGCTCGGCGGTGCGGGTGCCGACGGCAAAGACCAGGCGATCGCGCGGCAGGCCCTCCGTGGCGGCCACCGCGTTGCCGCTCGTCAGGATCAGCCCGTCGAAGGGGCCCTCCGGCACCGGCGCCCCGGTCGGGGCGATCCGCAGCACCGGCGCGACGAGGACGGCGTGGCCGAGTTCCTGAAGGCGCCGGGCCGTGCGCGCGGCGCCGGGCTCGGGCCGTGACACCCAGATCCGCATCTGTCCTCCGGATTCCCGTGCCGCATCGGCTTTTTCCCGAAAGCCGGCATCCACCTTGCGGGCCGATGCTCCCGCCCACGGCAAAGCGCGGCCTCGTCCCTGTCGAACGTCGCGGTTTTTGCGTAAACCTGCCCCGCGAGGCGGTGAAGGTGGCGCGCGGGGTCCCGGCGCGCAACGGCGCCTCGCCCGTTTGAGAGCCCGTTGAAAACCCGATGAAGATCCTCGGCATCGAGACGACCTGCGACGAGACCGCCGCCGCCGTGGTGGCCCTCGCCGAGGACGAGCGCGGACACATCTTGTCCAATGAAATCCTGAGCCAGATCGCCGAGCACGCGGCCTATGGCGGCGTCGTGCCCGAGATCGCGGCACGCGCCCATGTCGAGGTGCTCGACCGGCTGATCGCCCGCGCGCTGGAGCGGGCCGGCACCGATCTCACGGGGCTCGACGGCATCGCGGTCGCGGCCGGGCCCGGTCTGATCGGCGGGGTGCTGGTCGGGCTCGTCACCGCCAAGACCCTGTCGCTGGTGGCGCGCAAGCCGCTGCTGGCCGTCAACCACCTGGAGGCGCACGCGCTGACCCCGCGCCTCACCGACGGGCTCGCCTTCCCCTACCTGCTGCTGCTGGCGTCGGGCGGCCACACCCAGCTCGTCGCCGTGAAGGGCGTGGGCGACTACGTCCGCCTCGGCACCACCATCGACGACGCCATCGGCGAGGCCTTCGACAAGGTCGCCAAGCTCCTGGGGCTGGCCTATCCCGGCGGGCCGGAGGTGGAGCGGCTGGCGGAGGGAGGCGATCCCGAGCGCTTCGCCCTGCCCCGGCCGATGCTGGGCCGGCGCGAGGCCGACTTCTCGCTGTCGGGCCTCAAGACGGCTTTGCGCATCGAGGCCGAGCGCCTCGCCCCGCTCGCGAGCCGCGACGTGGCCGACCTCTGCGCGAGCTTCCAGGCCGCCGTCGTCGATGTGGTCGTGGACCGCGTCCGGGTGGCGTTGCGCGGGTTCGGTGCGGTCGCGGGCCATCCGACGGCGCTGGTGGCGGCAGGCGGCGTCGCCGCCAACGGCGCGATCCGCCGGGCGCTCGCCGCGCAGGCCGGCGAGGTGGGCCTGAGCTTCGTCGCCCCGCCGCTGCCGCTGTGCGGCGACAACGGCGCGATGATCGCCTGGGCCGGGCTGGAGCGGCTGCGCCTCGGCTTGGTCGATGATCTCACCGCCCCGGCGCGGGCGCGCTGGCCGTTCGCGAAGGCGTCTTAATTGTTTAGCCTCAAGCGCCGGCGGCCGCATCCGCGGCCTTAGGCTTCTCGCTCCGCTAGACGGCCTCGGCTGGCGCCGAGGCCCGCTGCGCGGGGCGCTCTTCGCGCCCGGCCATACGGCCGTTCCTTTTTCGAGCGATCATCCTAGCCGCACGCGGCCCGGCTCAGCCGATGGCGCGGGCCGCCGCCGTCACCTTCTGCACGGAGGTGTCGATCTCGCCCGCGGCGGTGGCGATGCCCTCGGCGTTGCGGCGCACGGCATCGACGTTGCGGGCCGCGACCTGCATGTTGTTCGAGATCTCGTGGGTGACCGCGGCCTGCTCGGTCACCGCCGAGGAGACGCTGAGCGAGATCTCCGACAGGTTGCCGATGGTGGCGGTGATCGCCCGGATCGCCTCGACGGCGCGGCTCGTCGAATCCTGCACCGCCGCGATCTGGTGGCCGATATCCTCGGTCGCCCGCGAGGACTGGCTCGCCAGCGCCTTCACCTCGGTGGCCACGACCGCGAAACCCCGTCCGGCCTGGCCGGCGCGGGCCGCCTCGATGGTGGCGTTGAGGGCGAGGAGGTTGGTCTGGTCGGCGATGGAGCGGATCACCGAGACCACCTCGCCGATGCGCTCGGCCGCCGAGGTGAGCCCGGCGACGATGCCGCTCGCCTCCTCGGCCCGCGCGACGGCCTCGTCTGAGGCGCCCTTGGCCTGCGCGGCGTGCCGGCTGATCTCGGAGATCGAGGCGGCGAATTCCTCCGAGCCGGCGGCCACCGCCTGGACGTTGCCGGAGGTGATCGTGACGGCCTGCGCGGTCTCCTGAGCCTGCCGGGTCACGTCGGACATGGCGAGGGTGATGTCGCCGAGCTCGCGCTTGATCGAGCGCTGCCCGTCGGCGCGGCGGTTGCGCTCGGCCACCTGCGCGGTGACGTCGCTGGCGAACTTCACCACGGCGCAGGGGCGCCCATCGCTGTCGAGCACCGGGTTGTAGGAGCCGTAGATCCAGACCTCGCGCCCGCCCTTGGCCAACCGCCGGAACTCGCCCGCCCGGTACTGCCCGGCCCCGAGCGAGCGCCAGAACGCGGCGTAGTCGGCCCCGCCGACTTCCTGGGGCTCGACGAACAGGCTGTGGTGGCGTCCGCGGATCTCGTCCAGCGCATAGCCCATCGCGGCCAAAAACTTGTCGTTGGCGTCGGTGATGGTGCCGTCGAGCGCGAAATGGATCACCGCCTGCGAGCGGTTGATGGCGGCGATCTGCCCTTCGTAGGAGGCGTTGCGCTGCCGCTCGGCGGTGATGTCGGCGGCGAACTTCACCACCTTGAACGGGCGCCCGCGCCGGTCGAGCACCGGGTTGTAGGAGGCCTGGATCCAGACCGGCCGCCCGTCCTTGGCGATGCGCCGGAATTCGCCCGCGCGGAATTCGCCCGCGCGCAAGGCCTCCCAGAACGCCCGGTAGGCCGCGCTCTCGCGCTCGGATTCTGGCATCAGCGCGGCGTGCTTGCGCCCGCGCAGTTCGTCGAGGCCGTAACCGACCAGCGCCAGGAAACTCGCGTTGGCGTCGGTGATCGTGCCGTCGAGGGTGAATTCGATGCGCCCCATCGACCGGTCGATGGCAGCGATCAGGGAGCCGGAATCGGAACGGAACAACGACACGGCGCGAAACTCCCGGCGCCCTGGCCGGCGCCGGATATATGTTGCACGCAATTCTTTTCAGCCCCTTAATTCGGCGGGCGAAGACCGGATTTTACAGACGCCGCGGACACCGACCAAAGATCACGAAACCGTGTCGCGGGACGTATTATCATTTGTTGAGCATATTCGATCGCCAACACTGTCTAGGCAGGTCGGGCTAGGCCTCGCCGCCGCGAATTCAAAATTCGCCGCCCCGGCCGCCCCGGCCGCCCAGCGGATCGGAGCCGCCCTTGCCGCGACCGCATGCACCAAAGTGCCGGCCCCGCACGTCGCGGCGAGCCAAGGGAATGTCGCTGCCGTGGCAGCGGGCCGGGGTCGCAACCGCGATAGTCGTCTCAAGCCTGATCATGGCTTTGCGAGGCCACCATGCTCGACGTGACCCCGACTCCTCTGCAGCGCCTCCTGCGCGAGCGCCGCCGCGGCTACACGCTCCCGGCCCCCTTCTATCTCAGCCCCGAGATCTTCGAGGCCGACATGGAGGTGATCTTCGGCCGGCACTGGATCTATGTCGGCGTCGAGCCCGACGTGCCGGAGGCCGGCGACGTCATGGTGGTCGATATCGGCAAGACCTCGGTCGCCATCGTCCGCGACGACGACAACGAGATCCGCGCCTTCCACAACGTCTGCCGCCACCGCGGCGCGCGCCTCGTCCACGACGAGAAGTCCACCGTCGGCAACCTCGTCTGCCGCTACCATTCGTGGACCTACGACCTCACCGGCAACCTGATCCATGCCGAGCATATGGGCCCGGACTTCAAGAAGGGCTGCCACGGCCTGAAGCCGGTCCACATCCGCTCGCTCGAAGGCCTGCTGTTCATCTGCCTCGCCGACGAGCCGCCGGCCGATTTCGACGAGATGGCCGAGCGCCTCGGGCCCTACCTCGCGCCCCACAACGTGCGCGAGACCAAGGTCGCGTTCCAGAAGGACATCATCGAGCCGGGCAACTGGAAGCTCACGATGGAGAACAACCGCGAGTGCTACCATTGCGGGGCCAACCATCCCGAGCTGACCGTGCCGCTCTTCGCCTACGGCTTCGGCTTCGCCCCCGAGGAGATGGACGAGCACGACCGCGCCAACGCCGAGCGCTACGGCTGCCTGCTCAAGACGCGCCACACCGAGTGGGAGGCCGACGGCCTGCCCTCGCGCGAGATCGACGAACTCGACACCATGGTCACCGCCTTCCGCACCGAGCGCCTGCCGCTCGACGGTGACGGCGAGTCCCACACCCTCGACACCAAGGCGGCCTGCAAGAAGCTTCTGGGCAACCTGACGAACGCCAAGCTCGGCGGCCTCTCGGTCTGGACGCAGCCAAATTCCTGGCACCACTTCCTCGGCGACCACATCGTCACCTTCTCGGTGCTGCCGCTCGATGCCGAGCGCTCGCTGCTGCGCACCAAGTGGCTGGTCCACAAGGATGCGGTCGAGGGCGTCGACTACGATCTCGCCAACCTGATCGGCGTCTGGGAAGCCACCAACGATCAGGACAGCGAACTCGTCGGCATCTGCCAGCAGGGCGTGAAGAGCCCGGCCTACGAGCCCGGCCCCTACTCCCCGAACACCGAGATGCTCGTGGAGAAGTTCTGCAACTGGTACGTCGGTCGCATGACCGCGCATCTGGGGCGCTAGCCATGGCGTCGGTCCCCTCCTCCGAGCCGGCCGCCCGGCGGCTCACGGCCTCCACGCCCTGGGATGCGGAGGCCGACGACAGGCTGGTCTGCCTCGCGGTGCGCGACGAGACGCACGACGTGAAGACCTTCGTGCTGGCCCCGAAGGAACCCCGGCTGTTCGCCTACGCGCCGGGCCAGTTCCTCACCTTCTCGTTCGAGATCGGCGGCGAGACCATCCACCGCTGCTACACGATCTCCTCGACCCCGACCCGGCCGCACGCCGTGTCGTTCACGGTCAAGCGCATGCCCGGCGGCCCGGTCTCGAACTGGCTGCACGACAACCTCAAGCCCGGCGACACCGTCCGCGCGCTGGGGCCGATGGGCGACTTCTCCTGCTTTCAGCATCCGGCCCCAAAATACCTGCTGCTGTCGGGCGGCAGCGGCGTGACGCCGATGATGTCGATGGCGCGCACTTTTTACGATCTGGCCGAGGCTCGCGACGTGGCTTTCGTCCACTCCGCCCGCACCCCCACCGACATCGTTTTTCGCGCCGAACTCGAGACGATGGCGCGGCTCGACAAGAATTTCCGCTTCCACGCGGTCTGCGAGGCCGACGCACCGGACGAGGCCTGGACCGGGCCGAAGGGGCGGCTCTCGCTCGACATCCTGCGCCAAGTCGTGCTGGATTTCATGGACCGCGAAGTCTTCGTCTGCGGCCCAAAACCCTACATGGACGCCGTCAAGGCGATGCTGAAGGACGCGGGCTTCGACATGGCCCGGCACCATCAGGAGAGCTTCGACTTCGGCGAGTTGCCCGAGGCCGAGCAGGCCGCTGCCGCGGAGGCCGAGAAGAGCCTCGACGCCGCGCCCGCGCGGGGCGTGCGCACCTTCCGGGTCGAGTTCGCCAAGACCCGGCGCGTGCTCGAATGCCCCGAGGACACCACGGTGCTCGACGCCGCCCGCAAGGCCGGCATCCGCCTGCCCTCGTCCTGCGCCAAGGGCCTGTGCGGCACCTGCAAGTCGAAGCTCACCAAGGGCACCGTCTCGATGTCTCACGCGGGCGGCATCCGCCAGCGCGAGATCGATGCCGGCATGGCCCTGCTCTGCTGCTCCAAGCCGACGAGCGACCTCGTGGTCGAGCGCTGAAGCGCGCGCCCGACCCGTTCGAAGACTCGCAAAAAATCGTTCAACTGTCGGGAGTCGTCCCGTGATCGCCAATGCCGACGCGCTTCTGAAGCCCCTGACCATCAAGGGCCTCACCATCCGCAACCGGGTGATGTCCACGAGTCACGCCCCCGGCTACGGCAAGGACGGCAAGCCGCAGGAGCGCTACCAGCTCTACCACGCCGAGAAGGCCAAGGGCGGCATCGGGCTCACCATGTTCGGCGGCTCCTCCTCCGTCGCCGTCGACAGCCCGGCCGCGCCCTGGAACCAGATCTCGGTCGCCGACGATTCGGTGATCCCCTACTTCCGCCAGTTCGCCGACCGGGTGCACGCGCATGGCGGCAAGCTGATGATCCAGCTCACCCATATGGGCCGGCGCACCAAATGGGACACGGAGCACTGGCTCCCCACGGTCTCGCCCTCGCCCCGGCGCGAGCCCGCCTCCCGCACCATCCCGAAGGAGATGGAGGCCGAGGACATCGCCCGCATCGTCAAGAGCTTCGCGCAGGCCGCGCGCCGCTGCCGCGAGGGCGGTCTCGACGGCTGCGAGGTCTCCGCCGCCCACGGCCACCTGATCGATCAGTTCTGGTCGCCCTCCGTCAACCAGCGCACCGACAAGTACGGCGGCAGCCTGGAGAACCGGATGCGCTTCGGCATCGAGGTGCTGGAAGCGATGCGGGCGGAAGCGGGCGACGACTACGTCATCGGCATCCGCATGTCGGGCGACGAGATGATCGCCGATGGCCTCTCGCAAGAGGATTGCGTGACGATCGCGTCCGAGTACGCTCGGCGCGGCCTCGTCGATTTCCTCAACATCCTCGGCGGGCAGGCGCGCGACCACATCGCCCACGCGATCTCGCTGCCGAATATGTCGTTTCCCGTGGCGCCGTTCCTGTTCCTGCCGAGCGCGATCAAGCGCGAGGTGGACGTACCGGTGTTCCACGCCCAGCGCGTCACCGATCTGGCGACCGCCGCGAGGGCGGTCGCGGAGGGCCATGTCGACATGGTGGCGATGACCCGCGCCCACATCGCCGACCCGCATCTGGTCAAGAAGCTGTCGGAAGGCCGGGCCGACGACATCCGGCAATGCGTCGGCGCGGGCTACTGCATCGACCGCATCTATGTCGGCGGCGACGCCCTCTGCATCCAGAACGCCGCCACCGGCCGCGAAGCCACCATGCCGCACGAGATCCGCAAGGCGGATGTCCGCCGCCGGGTCGTGGTGATCGGTGCCGGCCCCGGTGGGCTGGAAGCCGCCCGCGTCTGCGCCGAGCGCGGCCACGCGGTCGTGCTGTTCGAGAAGAGCGGGCAGGCCGGCGGCCAGATCGGCCTTGCCGCCAAGGCCGGCTGGCGCGAGGCGATGTCCGGCATCACCCGCTGGCTCGTGTCGCAAGTGCAGAAGCTCGGCGTCGATCTCCGGCTCAACACCGAGGCGACCGAAGCGGCGGTTCTGGCGGAGAAGCCCGACGTGGTGATCGTCGCCACCGGCGGCACGCCGTTCCGCGGCCACGCCAAGGGCGCCGCCGAGCACGCGGTGACCACCGCCGAGGTGCTGGCCGGCACGGTCGAGCCGACCGGCTCGGTCCTGCTCTACGACGAGATGGGCCAGCACAACGCCGCCTCCGTCGCCGAGTTGCTGGCCAAGCGCGGCTGCCTCGTCGAGATCGCCACCCACGACCGCATGATCGCGGAGGAGGTCGGTACCACGAACCAGCCGATCCACCTGCGCGAACTGTACAAGCTCGGCGTGGTGATGAGCCCGAACATGGAGCTGATCGAGGTCTACCCCGAGGGCAACCGGCTGGTGGCGGCTCTGCGCAACACCATGACGGATGCCGAGGAAGAGCGCGTCATCGACCGCCTCGTGGTCGAGCACGGCACGCTGCCGGTGGAAGGCCTCTACCGCGCGCTGAAGGACGCCTCGATCAACCGCGGCCAGACCGACGCCGAGGCGATGATCCGCGGCGAGCCGCAGCCCTACGACCTCTCGAAGGGCTACGCCCTCTACCGCATCGGCGATGCGGTCGCCGGCCGCAACATCCACGCGGCGATCTACGACGCGCTGCGGCTGTGCAAGGACATCTGATCCGGGTGGGGCGCTAGCGCCGCCGCATCGTCCCTCCCCCCAACGAATCTCGGGCTTGCCCGAGATTCGCATATGGAAGCCCAAGTCAGGCAGGCCTGACTTGGGTGGGGGAGGGTGGCCCCCGAAGGGGGTCGGGAGAGGGAGCGACGGTGCCGCTTGGCCGCCCTCGCAAGCGAATTCACCGGAAGCGGCGCTCCCCTCTCCCGCCTCGCTCCGCGAGGCACCCTCCCCCGCAGAGGGGGGAGGGTTCGTGCTGTCGCCAAGCCTTAGGCACCGTCATGACCAGCCTCATGCCCCTGACCACGGTGTTTCCCGGCCTCGTCTGGCTGATGGCCGCGCTCGCCCTCATCCAGGGCCTGCGCCGTGCCGCGCTCTGGCGGGTGGGCGCGAGCGCGCCCGTGGCGTGGCTCGACGGGCTCGTGAAGCTGCCCAAGCGCTACCTTGTCGATGTCCACCACGTGGTCGCCCGCGATCCTTACGCCTCCCGCATGCACGCGGTCGTGGCCGGCGGCCTGCTCGCGGCCTCGATCCTCACGGCGCTCGCGATCCTGCCGCCGATCGCGAGCTTTCGCCCCTACTGGTTCGTCGTCGCGCTGGCCTTCGGCGTGACGGCCATCGGCTCGCTGCTGGTGGGCGCCCGGCGCTACCCGGCCAAGCAGAAGCGCCTCTCCGCCGGCCGCTTCCAGATCCTGCCGTTCCTGCTCGTCGCTTACGCCGTCGGCGGCACCATGACCGCGCTGCTGCTCGCCTTCGGCGTCGGTGGCGTGTTCGCGCCGCTGGCCCTCGCGCTCGCGGCGGCCGGGGGGCTCGGCCTCGCCTTCGAGGTGCGGCACGGGCCGATGCGCCACGCGGCGGCCGGCGCGCTGCATCTCGTCGCCCATCCCCGCCCCGGCCGGTTCGAGGGCCGGCCCGACACCGCGCTCCAGCCCCTCGACCTCGACGCGCCCCGGCTCGGCTCGGAGATGCCCGCCGACTTCACGTGGAACCGGCTGCTCTCCTACGACGCCTGCGTCAGCTGCGGGCGCTGCGAGATCGCCTGCCCGGCCTTCGCCGCGGGCCAGCCGCTGAATCCGAAGCGCCTGATCCAAGACCTCGTCGCCGGCCTCTCGCCCGCCGAGCCCGCCTACGCCGGCAACTCCTACCCAGGCGGGCGCGAGGCCCAGGGCGAGCGCGGAGCGCTGGCCGGGCTGATCGGGCCGGATGCGCGCATCCATCCGGACACGCTGTGGTCCTGCACCACCTGCCGCGCCTGCGTCGAGGAATGCCCGATGATGATCGAGCACGTCGATGCCGTGGTGAGCTTACGCCGTCACCAGACCCTGGAGCGCGGCGCGCTCCCCGAGAAGGCCGTCGGCCCGGTGACCGAGCTGCGCCAGTCCGGCGATCCCGGCGGGCGCCCGCTCTCGGCCCGCACCGACTTCGCCGCGGGCGTCGATCTGCCGGTGATGGCCGACCGAAAGCAGGCCGACATCCTGCTCTGGCTCGGCGAGGGCGCCTACGACCTGCGCTACGGCCGCTCGTTGCGCGCCCTGATCCGCCTGCTGCGCGAGGCCGGCGTCGATTTCGCGGTGCTGGGCGCCGAAGAGCGCGACACCGGCGACCTCGCCCGCCGGCTCGGCGACGAGGCGACCTTCCAGGCTCTGGCACGGGAGAACATCGCGACCCTCGCCAAATACCGCTTCGAGCGGATCGTGACGGCCGATCCGCACGCGCTCCATGCGCTCCGCAACGAGTACCCCGCAATGGGCGGGCACTTCGAAGTGACCCACCACACCGCCTTCCTGCTGGAACTGATCCGGGCGGCCAAGCTGAACCCGGCCCGACTGCCGGACCTGTCGGTGACCTATCACGACCCCTGCTACCTCGCCCGCTACAACGGGGAGACCGAGGCGCCGCGCGCCGTGCTCGACGCCATCGGGGTGTCGCGCTCGGAGATGGCCCGGTCGGGCAAGCGCGCGATGTGCTGCGGCGGCGGCGGCGGCGCGCCGGTCAGCGACATTCCGGGCGAGCGGCGCATCCCCGACATCCGCATGGCCCAGGCCGCCGAGACCGGCGCCGGCATCGTTGCGGTGGCCTGCCCGTCCTGTACGGCGATGCTGGAAGGCGTGACCGGCCGCGATGCGGAGATCCGCGACATCGCCGAATTGCTGCTCCAGGCGGTGGAGGCCGGCCGATGACCCGCCCCCGCCGCGATCCCCGCGCCGAGCGAGCCTCCATTCAGGTCGCCGGTGAGGCCCGTCCCCGCTTCGACCGCACCGCCCGCCGCACGGGCAGCGGCCGGCCCCGCCGCGACCCGCGAACTGAACGCGCCGGTCAGCGCGTCGCCGCCGAGGCGCGCCCGCGCTACGACCTCAGCCAGACGGTGCGCTTCGACGCGCCCGTGGCCACCGACGCCCAGCCCAAAACCGCGGCGGCGCCCCCCCCAAAGATCCTCATCGTTGAGGCCCCCGCCTTCCTCGTCGCGGTGGTGCCGGACGCACCCGGCGGGCGCCTCTCGTCGCACGACCGACAGGTGCTCGGCGCCGCCCGCGCGCTCGCCGGCCGCGAGGGCGGCGTGGCGATCCTCACCCTCGGCGCGTGCGAGGGCGTCGGTCCGGCCGGGGCCGACCGTTGGCTCCCGCTCGATGTGGTGGAGGGCTACGATCCCGCCACCCAGGCCGCCCGCGTCGCCGCGGCGCTGACGGCTTTGGCGCCGCGCTACGTCCTGTTCCCCGAATCCCTCGACGGCGGCGACCTCGCCCGCCGGGTCGCGGTGCGGATGGGCGAGCCCGTCTTCACCAATGCCGAGGTGGTCGCCGCCAACGGCCTCGTGCGCCCGGCCAGGGGGCGCCGCGTCGAGCAGCGGATCGCGCCGGGTCTGCTCGCCACCGTCGCGCCGGACGCGGTCGCCGAGTACGGCGGCCCGCCCCGCGAGGCCCGCCCGCTGCCGGTCGAGGCCGAGGCGCCGACGCCAAGTCTCAAAAGAATCGTGTCGGCGACTCGCGTCCCGGCCGATCCGGCGACGGTGCCGCTGGCGCTCGCCGAGTTCGTGGCGTCCGTCGGCAACGGCATCACCGATCTCGACACGTTTCGCCAAGTCGTCGCGGCGCTGCGCGCCACGCCCGGTGCCAGCCGCGTGCTGTGCGATGCCGGCTTGATGCCGCGCCACACCCAGGTCGGCGCCTCCGGCACGGTGCTGGCCGCCACCTGCTACTTCGCGCTCGGCATCTCCGGCGCGCCGCAGCACCTCCAGGGCGTGGCCGGCTGCGAGCACGTGGTCGCGGTCAACACCGACCTGCACGCCGCGATGATCGAGCGCGCGGGCCTCGCCATCGTGCAGGACGCGCAAGTCGTGATGCCGGCCCTGCTCCGACTGCTGGCTGACGAAGCGGGAGAGAGCGTATGAAAATCGTGGTCCTGCTCTCGGCCGGGCGCCATCCAGTCTCCGGCGCCCCCGTCCTGCCGCGGATGGAGGCGCAGGCGATCCGCATCGCAGCCTCGCTCGGCGAAGTTTTGGGCCTCCATGCCGGGCCGGACGCGGACGCCGTGCGGGAAGCGCTCGGCCTCGGCCTCACCCGCATCGAGCACATCGCCGTTGCGAAGGGCCTCGATCCGGTGCCGGCGCTCGCGGCCCGGCTCGCCGCGCTGGCGCCCGACCTCGTGCTCGCCGGACGGCGCGGCCAGGGCGGCGCGGAGAGCGGCGTCGTCCCCTACGCGCTGGCCGAGGCCCTCGATCTGCTGCTGATCCCCGACGTGGTCGCGGTCTCGGGCGGCGGCGACACGCTGACCCTCGACCAGAGCCTCGGCCGCGGCGCCCTGCGGCGCGTCGCCGTGCGCGGGCCCGTCCTCGCCACGGTGCATCCCGACGCCGCCGCCCCGCTGGCCTACGCCTACGGCAAGGCCCGCCGCGGCACGATCGAACGCGTCGGCGCTGCCGCCACCGCGGCGGATGGGCCGGAGGCCGCGGTCGAGGAACGGCCCTATCGCCGCCGCCCCAAACTGGTGAAGGGCGCGCCGACCGGCGGCTCGGCCGCCGAGCGTCTGAAGGCCGCGACCGGCGAGGGCGGCTCGGCCACCAAGGGCCGGCTCCTCGTCGAACCCGACCCGGAAGAGGCGGCGCGCGAGATCCTTGCCTATCTGCGCCAGATCGGCGTGATCGCCGACGCTTCGAAGCCAAAGCAGTGAGTGTTTCCGCGATGCCCCTGAGCCCCGACGACCTCCTGACCCGCCTGCGCGAGCGGGGCATCGCCTACAAGCTGTTCGAGCACCCGCCGGTGCTGACCGTCGAGGCGATGATGGCGGTGTGCGGCGACATCGCGGGCGCGCACACGAAGAACCTGTTCCTGCGCGACGGGAAGAAGACCTATTTCCTCGTCACGCTCCACCACGACGCGGCGGTCGATCTCAAGGCGTTCCGGGCGGTGCTCGGCGCCCGCGGCGGGCTGTCGTTTGCCAGCGCCGACGCGTTGCGCGAACAGCTCGGCGTCGAGAGCGGCGCCGTCTCGCCGCTCGCCGCGCTCAACGCGGCGCCGGGCAGTGTGAAAGTCTTCGTTCAAGACAGCCTGCTGGAGGAGACGCGGGTCAACGTCCATCCGCTGGTGAGCACCCGCACCCTCAACCTCGTGCCGGGCGACCTCGTGCAGGCTTTGCGCGCGGAGGGCCACGAGGTCACCGCCTTCGCCCTGCCGCAGGCCGGCACCGAGGCGGCCTGAACGACAAAGGCCCGGACGCGATTCCGGGCCTTCGAAACTCTAATCACTTGTCTCGGTAAGACCGACGGCGATGATCCCCGATCATCGCCGTTCGTGTTTTCAGGCCGCCTGCGCCATCGGCGCGAAGGGCATCGCGAACAGCGAACCGGTCAGGCCGCCGGTCTCGAGGCGGGCCGTCTCCGGCGGCACCGACACGCGGCCGAGATCGGCGCGGATCAGGCCGATGTCGTCGAGGGCAGCGTCGCTCAGATCGGCCAACGCGACTTCCATCTCCTTGGCGCGGAGATAGGCGAGCAAACCTTTCGTCAGCTTGGTGAACATGATCTTAACCTCGAACGCAGGGCCGCTGGACTTGCATTCCGCAGCGCGACACGTCCTGAATATGGCGTTTGTTGCAGTGCGAGAGGAGCGCCGACTCCGAGGATCAGCCCCGCTCGGCGCGCATGCATTGAGCAGAAAGTAATCGATCGGGGCAGTGTGCCGTCTTTTGGTGCAGGGCATGGCGGAGTGTGGGTGGCTCGGCGGGGCCGCCGGATGACGTGGTACATCGGACGACGCGGAGTTCGGTCGCTCTTCGGCATGTCGGTCGGGAAGACGCGGCGAAGCGGTATCGCGTCCTCGCTTATCCGCCTTATCCGTTCAATCGCACTGGCCTCCGCCTCACACCGTCATTGGAGGCGAAGCCGAAGCAATCCAGTGCTCTGCACTGTCCAGCGGAGGCGCATCGTCGATGACGGGACGGCCGTCGTCGCCTCACCTTCTCCGGACAACCCGCGCCCTGGATCGCTTCGGCTCCGCCTCGCGATGACGGAGCGCGTTGGTACACGGCGGATCCCGCCCTCACCCTCATCCTGAGGTGGCGACGCGAAGCGGCGCCCTCGAAGGAGGGCTCCAGAAGTCGCGAGATCCCTGGAGCCCTCCTTCGAGGCCCGCCGAGGCGGGCACCTCAGGATGAGGGTGAGGATGGAATGGATCCGAACCGCAGCATTGGGCCGGATCACCTCGACCTGCGGCCAGCACCTCCGCCCAGGATCATCCTTGGGGCGGAGGCGCCCGACACAAAGTCAGCTCAAGCAGCCTGTCGTCGTAACGCGACCGCGGCGGTCTCGGCAGCGATCTCCGGCGCGGGGGCGAGGCGACCGGTGGCCTGGAGGGTGCCGGTCGCGCCCGCGAGCGCCCCGGCGGTCAGCTCGAGGCCGAGGAAGCGGGCGCGCTCGAACGGGCCGGGCATGGCGAGGCCCGCCGCCTGCGCCTCGGTGAAGCCGAAGCGGGCGTAATAGGGTGCATCACCGACGAGCAGCACGGCCGCGTGGCCGAGTGTGGCGGCACGAGTGAGGGCCGCCCGCATCAGCCGGCCGCCGAGGCCTTCGCCCTGAAGCGACGGATCGACCGCGAGCGGCCCGAGCAGCAGGGCGGGCCGGCCGCAGCCGGTCGCGACGTCCCACAGGCGCACGGTGCCGACGAGTTTTCCGTCCTGCATCGCCGAGAGGGCGAGCCCTCGCGCGGGCAGGCGGCCCTCGCGCAGGCGCTGCGAGGTCTTCAGAAGGCGGGACGGGCCGAAGCAGGCGTCGAGCAGGCGCTCGCGCGCGGCGACGTCGAAAGCGATTTCATCACGGATCTGGATCACGGCCGTACCCTCCCCAACTCGCCGTCCGGCGGGAAGAAACAGCCCTCGCACCTGCGTTGCAGGCCGTCCGGGACACGTCGATGGCGCGCCCCGTGGGGCGCGCGGTTTTCTGTCGGATCGGGGGTGAACAAATCCTGAGTGTTTCCCGTGAAACATTTTGCTTCATGGTGAACGAAGCGTTTCACGGGATACGTGGACCCGGCTCAGATCACGATCTGCTCCAGCGGCGGGAAGCCGTTGAAGGCGACCGCGGCGTAGGTCGTGGTGTAGGCGCCCGCGCCCTCGATCCACACCTTGTCGCCGATCGAGAGCGAGACCGGCAGCGGGTAGTGGTTCTTCTCGTAGAGCACATCGACCGAGTCGCAGGTCGGCCCGGCGACGACACAGGGCGCCATGCGGTCCTCGTCGTGGTCGGTGCGGATCGCGTAGCGGATCGACTCGTCCATGGTCTCGGCCAGCCCACCGAACTTGCCGATGTCGAGATAGACCCAGCGCACCTCGTCGTCGGCCTCGGACTTCTTCGACACCAACACGACCTCCGCCTCGATCAGCCCGGCATTGCCGACCATGCCGCGGCCCGGCTCAATGATGGTCTCGGGGATGCGGTTGCCGAAATGCTTGGTGAGCGCGCGGAAGATCGCGTCGCCGTAGGATTCCACGCCCGGCACCGCCTTGAGGTACTTGGTCGGGAAGCCGCCGCCGAGATTGACCATCGACAGGCCGATGCCGCGGAGCGCGCATTCCTGGAAGATCATGGAGGCGGAGGCGAGCGCCCCGTCCCAGGCTTCCGTGTTGGCCTGCTGCGAGCCGACATGGAACGAGACGCCGTAAGCGTTGAGGCCGTTGCGGTGGGCGTGCTCCAGCACGTTCACCGCCATCTCGGGCTCGCAGCCGAACTTGCGCGAGAGCGGCCAGTCGGCGCCGGCGCCGTCGCAGAGGATGCGGCAGAACACCTGCACGTCGGCGGCCTCGACGCCCGCGGCCTCGGCGGCGCGGACGATCTTTTCCACTTCCGCCTGGCAATCGACCGCGTAGAGGCGGATGCCGAGCTTGAGTGCGCGCACCACGTCGCGCTCCTTCTTGATGGTGTTGCCGAAGGAGATGCGATCCGCCGTGGCGCCGGCCGCCAGCGCCATCTCGATCTCAGCGACCGACGCCGTATCGAAGCAGGAGCCCATCTCGGCGAGCAGGCGCAGAACCTCGGCGGCCGGGTTCGCCTTCACGGCGTAGAACACGCGGGTGTCGGGCAGCGCGCGGGCGAACTGCGAAAAGTTCTCGCGCACGACTTCGAGGTCGAGCACCATCACCGGACCCTCGTCCCGGCCGAGGTCACGGCGCGCGCGCAGGTAATCGCGGATGCGATCGGTCATTGGTCGTCCCCACCACAGGTTCGAGGGCGCCGTCACGGGCGCGAGATCGAATCGAGACGATCCCGTCGGGATCGTCGGCGTCAGGGGGCGATGCGTCGCGTCCGTCCTCGCGCTTTGGAGACGCGGGGTCGGCCACGAGTGCAGAGCACCCGGAAGCTGCCGTGGATTGGATGGGGGAACCCCAACCGCACGCCGGGCAAGGAGAAACAAGCCTCTTCGGTGTCGGCCTTTGGAGGGCCGACGAGACCAAAAAAGCCCGTTCGTCGTTGCTTTAAGCTGCGTCCCCCGTGGAGAGCGGGGTTCGCCGGTTTCGCCTCCGGCTGCCGGTTGTTGTTAGGGTCTGGTGTCGCCACCCGGATGCCGGCCGTAGGGATCCACCCCTTGCGACCATCGATCCTTTAAGACCCCTGGCGGCTGTCCGGCAGTTGACCGGATGCCCACCAACCGGCACGCGGCCACAGGCACGTGCGAAATTGGGCGAGGCGGATATACGCATCGGGTCCACCGGAAACAAGCGGTTTCGCACATGCTTAGCCGGCGTTTCCCAACAGGCTCACGGGATTGTGGCTGGCCTGCATCACTTGCGTTGCCGGCTCAGCCTCGCGGATCACCCGGCGGGCCCGATCCACGCGGCGCAGGCGGCCCTTTCCAACGCCGTCCGGACGGTCCATTGAACCGGGCCGAAGCTTGGCCCGCGGCGTCCAGCGGGCCGGCAAACCGAGCCTCAGGAGCCATGACCGAGCCGTCCCGCCGCGCCGTCGTCTCAGGCCTCGCCGCTGGCCTAATGGGCCTGCCCGCCCTCGCCCGGGGGCAGGCGACGCCCTTCGGCTTCGAGACGGTGGAGGGGCAAGCGAAACAGCTCGCCGCCGCGTCGTTCGACGCGTCGGTGCCGCCGCTGCCCGAGGTGCTGGCCAAGCTCGATTACGATGCGTGGCGCGACATCCGCTTCCGGCCGGACCGTGCCTTCCGGGTCGGCGCCGATGGGCGCTTCCGGCTACAACTCTTTCATCTCGGCTTCCTCTATCCGCGCTCTGTCGCGGTGAGCCTCGTGAAGGGCGGGATGGCCACGCCCATCACCTACGATCCGGCCCTGTTCGATCTCGGCCGGACCAAGCTCGATGCGCCGCTCCCCAAAGACCTCGGCTATGCCGGCATCCGGCTCCATACCGCGCTGAACCGCCCGGACGTGATCGACGAACTCATCGTCTTCGTCGGCGCGAGCTATTTTCGGTTTCTCGGCCAGAACCAGCTCTACGGCCTCTCGGCCCGCGCGCTCGCGGTGAACACGGAAGCCAACGGCGGCCCGGAGGAATTTCCGTTCTTCCGCGCCTTCTGGATCGAGGCGGAGGGCGAGCCCGGCACCTGCACGATCCACGCGCTGCTCGACGGCCCGTCGCAGACCGGCGCCTACCGCTTCACCGTGCGGCCGGGCGCCGAGACCACCGTCTCGGTCACCGCGACGCTGTTTCCGCGGCGCGACCTGAACGACGCTGGCCTCGCGCCGCTGACCTCGATGTACTTCATCGGCGAGACGGACCGCGGCCACAGCGACGATTACCGCCCGGAACTGCACGATTCCGACGGGCTCCAGATCGCGGCGGGCTCCGGCGAGTGGCTGTGGCGGCCCCTCGACAATCCGCGGGAGCGGCGCATTTCGACCCTCTCGGTCAAAGCGCCCAAGGGCTTCGGGCTGATGCAGCGCGACCGGTCCTTTGCCGACTATCAGGATCTTGAGGCCGGCTACGAACGCCGCCCCGGCTACTTCGTCGAGCCCGAGGGCGATTGGGGCGAGGGCAGCGTCGTGCTGGTCGAACTGCCGACCGACAACGAGACCGCCGACAACATCGTCGCCTATTGGCAGCCCAAGGCGCCCTTCCCCGCCGGGCAGCCGGCGCGGCTCGCCTACCGCATCCGCGCGGTCGGCGGCGAGCACCTCCATCCGAACGGGCAGGTGGCCCACACCTTCCTGGCGGCCTCCGCGGCGAGCGGCGCGGCGCGGAAGGAGGGCGACCCGGAGGGCCGGCTCGCCCGGCGCTTCCTCATCGATTTCGGCGGCGGCACGCTGGACAAGCGCCCCGCCGGGGGCCCGCCGCCGGAGGTGGTGGCGAGCGCGAGCGTCGGCACCATCGTCGCCACCTCGATCGTCCCGAACCCCCATGTCGGCGGGTTTCGCGCGGCGCTCGACGTGCGCCTCGACGCGCCGGGCACGACGGAACTGCGCGCCTACCTGCGCGATGGGGACGGCGCGGCGCTGACCGAGACCTGGACCTTCCCCTGGAGCGCCGCGTGAGCCGCCACGCGCGCGCGCCCGCGGCGCTCAAGGTGACGATCCGTCCGGCGGTGCCGGCGGACCTCGACGCCCTGGTCGCCCTGGAGCACGCTGCGTTTTCCACCGACCGGGCCGAGCGCCGGGCGATCCGCCACGCGATCCGCTCGCCCAGCATGACCCTGCTCGCCGCGCTGGCGCGGGACGGCGGCGAGGACGTTCTGGTCGGCGCCGCGACCCTGGAGCGGCGGCGCCCCAGCCTCGGCGCGCGGCTCTCCTCCATCGCCGTCGCGCCGGCGCGGGCCGGCCACGGCCTCGGCAGCCTGCTGCTCGACGCGGCGGAGGCCGACACGCTCGGCCACGGCCGCACCCGGCTGCGGCTGGAGGTGCGGGCCGACAACGGCGCGGGCATCCGCCTCTACGAGCGGCACGGCTACGTCCGCACCGGGACGAAGCCCGACTATTACGAGGACGGCATGGAGGCGTGGTGCTACGAGAAGGCGCTGGTCCCGGCCTGAGCCTTTCCGGAACCGCGCCGGGGTGAGCGGCTTTCATCCCGGATCGCGCTGCACCGCAACGGGCGACGTGCGCCAGCGCACTGGCAGGCCCAGCCGTTGGGGCCACGTTGCGGGTACCTACCCGCGTTGCCCCACGGATGCCGGCAGCGCCCCGACTTCTGACAAAGAGAGCCGAATGCCGAACCTGTTCGATCCGATCACGCTGGGCGCCATTGAGCTGCCCAACCGCATCCTCATGGCGCCGCTGACCCGCGCCCGCGGCACCCGCACCCACGTGCCGACGCCGCTCATGGCCGAGTACTACGCCCAGCGCGCGGGCGCCGGCCTCATCATCTCGGAAGCCACCGGCATCAGCCAGGAGGGGCTGGGCTGGCCCTACGCGCCGGGCATCTGGTCGGACGAGCAGGTCGAGGCCTGGAAGCCGGTGGTGAAGGCGGTCCACGACAAGGGCGGGCGCATCGTCAGCCAGCTCTGGCACATGGGCTACCTCGTCCATCCGGACTTTTTGGGCGGCGAGCCGCCGGTCGCAGCGTCCGAGGCGACCGCGCCGGACGAGGCCCACACCTACGAGGGCAAGAAGCCCTACGGGAAGGCGCGCGCCTTACGCGAGGACGAGATCCCGCGCCTACTCGCCGACTACGAGCGCGCGGCGCGCAACGCGGTCGCGGCGGGCTTCGACGGCGTGCAGATCCACGCGGCCAACGGCTATCTCCTCGACGAGTTCATCCGCGACGGCTCGAACAAGCGCACCGACCGCTACGGCGGCTCGGTGGAGAACCGGGTGCGGCTCGTCACCAAGGTGGCGCAGACGGTGGCCGGCGTCGTCGGCCCGGAGCGCACCGGCATCCGCTTCTCGCCCAACGGCCCGATCCAGGGCGTGGACGATTCGAACCCGCACGAGGTCTTTGGCCTCGCCGCCGAGATGATGGGCCGCGTCGGCCTCGCCTTCATCGAGATGCGCGAGCCCGGCCCCAACGGCACCTTCGGCAAGGCGACCGTGCCGCCGGTGGCGCCCGTCATCAAGGAGCGCTTCGGCGGTCCGGTCATCCTCAACTGCGACTACGACGGCCCGCGCGCCCAGGCCGCGGTCGAATCGGGCGAGGCCGACGCCATCGCCTTCGGCCGCCCCTACATCGCCAACCCGGACCTGCCCGAGCGCATCGCGAAAGGGCTGCCGTTCGCCAAGGACGATATGAAGACCTGGTACAGCCAGGGCCCGGAGGGCTACGTCGATTATCCGACGATGGAAAAGCAGGCGGCTTGAGGCGTTTCCCCTCCCCCTTGCGGGGAGGGGTTAGGGGTGGGGGCCGGGCAGAAGACACCGTAACGGTTCCTCCTGAACCACCCCCACCTCCTACCTCCTCCCCGCAAGGGGGAGGAGAAGCCCGGCGGCGACCGCGCGACCCACGCCCTACGGCGTGAACTCGTAGGCGCGCTCGCCGTGGCTGGTCAGGTCGAGGCCGTCGTGCTCGGCTTCCTGATCGACGCGCAGCGGCGTGACGAGGCGGATGAGCTTGACGAGGCCTACGGTCAGGAGCGCCGACCACACGGCGGTCACGCCGATGGCGAGCGCCTGGACGCCGAGTTGGCTCACCACCGTCTTGCCCTCGCTGAGCCCGATGCCGCCGAGGCCGGGCAGCAGGAACACCGCGAGCAGCAGCGAGCCCAGGATGCCGCCGACGCCGTGGACGGCGAAGACGTCGAGCGAGTCGTCGATGACGAGGCGGTGCTTTACGTACAAGGTGACGAAGAAGCAGACGAGGCCGCCCGCGGTACCGATCAGCAGGCCCGCGGCGGGCGAGACGTAGCCCGCGGCCGGGGTGATCGTGGCGAGGCCGGCGATGCAGCCGGTGACGATGCCGATCGAGGTGGGCTTGCGGATCTTGATCCACTCGGCGGCCGTCCAGGCCATGGCGCCGGCCGACGCCGAGAGGTGAGTGACGAGGATGGCGTTGCCGGCGGCCGTGTCGGCGGTGAGCGCGCTGCCGCCGTTGAAGCCGAACCAGCCGACCCAGAGCATGCCGGCGCCCATCATGGTCATGCCGGGGCTGTGGGGCGGGGTCAGCGTCGTCGGGAAGCCGCGGCGGCGCCCGATCAGGATCGCCAGCACCAGCGCCGAGACGCCCGCTGTGGTGTGGACGACGATGCCGCCGGCAAAATCCAGCGTCCCGAGCCCGGCGAGCCAGCCGCCGCCCCAGATCCAATGCGCCACCGGCACGTAGACGAGGAGCAGCCACAGGGCGGAGAACAGGGCGACGAAGGGGAAGGTGACCCGCTCGGGGATGGCGCCGATGATGAGCGCCGGGGTGATGACCGCGAAGGTCATCTGGAACAGCGCGAACACGGTCTCGGGCAGCACCGTGCCGGAGCGGACCGGATCGAGGCCCGCGAGGAAGGCCTTGTTCAGCGTGCCGAGGACGGCGCCGTCGCCGTCGAACACGAGGCTGTAACCGCAGATCGCCCATAGGACGGAAGCGATGCAGCAGATGGTGAAGCACTGCATCAGGACGGAGAGCACGTTCCGCGCGTGGACGAGGCCGCCGTAGAACAGGGCCAGCCCCGGCAGCGTCATGAACAGCACGAGCGCGGAAGCGGTCAGCACCCAGGCGGTGCTGCCGGTCTCAGGAGCCGGGGCGGCCAGCGCCGGGGAAGCCGAGAGGATCAGGAGCGCGAGGCCCGAAAGGCCTCGGGCGGGGAGCGACACCATGGACGGAACCTTGCGAGGAAACAGCCGCGCTCAGAAGCAGATTGCCTCATGGTTAGGCAAGCCTGCTCACGCGGCAGCCGGGCGGAAGGCGGACAAGATGTTGTGTTCGCGCCACCCTCAGGCGCGCTCCGCGTGAGCCGTCCGCCCTACCGCCTCGTCGCTTTCGACTTCGACGGGACGCTCGCCGACACGTTTGCGTGGTTCGGCTCGGTGCTGAACGGGGTCGCCGACCGCTACCGCTTCCGCCGCGTGGAGGCGGACGAGGTCGAGCGGCTGCGGGGTCTGAGCGCCCGCGCGATCATCGCCGATCTCGGCATCCCGGCCTGGAAGATGCCGCTGATCGCCCGGCACATGCGGGCGCTGGCGGCGCGGGACGCGCACGACATCCGGCTGTTTCCCGGCGTACCGGAGATGCTGGGGGCCCTCGACGCGGCCGGGATCGGGCTCGCCGTGGTCAGTTCCAACGGCGAGGCGACGGTGCGGCGGGCGCTGGGGGACTCAGGCGACCACATCCGCCACTACGCCTGCGGCGCTGCGCTCTTCGGCAAGGCGCGCCATCTCCGGGCGGTCGCGCGCGAAGCGGGCGTGGCGCCGGGCGAGATGCTGGCGGTGGGGGACGAGATTCGCGACGCAGAGGCGGCGGCCAAGGCCGGTTGCGCCTTCGGAGCGGTGGCCTGGGGCTACACCGACCGCGCGGCTCTGCAAGCGAAAGCGCCGGCCCACCTGTTCGGCGAGCCGGCGGAGATCGTGGAAGCGGTCGCTTACTGTCCGGCGCGGGCGCCCGGGACGATCGAGGCGCCGGCGCCGCTGCCGAACGGCTCGTAGCGGGTCAGGCCGCGGAAGAGCTGGCTGAGGAAGGCGCGGTCGGCGCCGCTCGACGGGGTCTTGCGCTCGATGAAGTCGAACACGCGCCCGTCCTGCAGGCCGTAGAGCGCCACGCGCTCCACCTTCATGCCGGGGGTGAAGTAGACCGCCGTCACCTTCTGGTCCTGCACGCTCTCGCCGAGGAACAGCACCGTGCGGCTGGTGGTCTGGCTGATGTAGTACCAGGACTTGTTGCCCACCGTGGAGACGGTGGACGGCGTACCGAGGATCTGCAGCACCTGCTCGGCGCTCAGGCCCGGCTTCACCGTGGCGAGCGCGGCCTGATCGATCTGGTAGCCGTGGCGGATTTCCTCGCCGATGCAGCCCGAGACGCCGAGCGCGATCGTGCCGAGGACAGTCGCGCGGACGAGCGACGAGACGAGACGGCGCGACATCGGCCCCCCTGTTTCCATCATGATGGATTTCAGGTCCGCGGCACGATTTCGCTCGTGCGTCTTCGGACTTGCACCCTGGTCGAGGGTTGCCGTACCGCGGGGATATGGCTTTGACAAGGCAAGCTCGGCCACAGGCCCGGCCGATCCGGTGGACCGCATGATTCAAGGGGTTCCATGATTCCCGGCTTCATTCGCCGCGCCCGCGAGCGGCGCCGGACGATCGGGACGCTGCACCAGCGCATCGGCGAGGCCGCGCGCCTGCCCGATCTCTACGAGGCGCTCGGCGTGCCCGACACGGTGGAGGGGCGGTTCGAGGCGTTGAGCCTGCACGTCATCCTCGTGCTGCGCCGCCTCGGGCAATTGCCGCCGCCCGCCGACGAGGTCGCGCAGGAGCTGATCGATTCGGTGTTCGTGCAGTTGGACGAGAGCCTGCGCGAACTCGGCGTCGGCGACATGGGCGTGTCGAAGCGCATCAAGAAGCTCGGCGCCTCGTTCTACGCCCGCGCGGGCGCCTACGGCACCGCGCTGGACGAGGGCGACCGGCACGGCCTCGCCACGGCGCTCGCCCGCAACGTGCTGGCGCAGGACGACGCGGCCGCCGCGGACGGGCTCGCGGCCTATGTCGCGGAGAGCGCCGACCGCCTCGCCGCCCAGGACCTCGACGCCCTGCTGACCCAAGGTCCGCATTTCGCCGCCGCGCCGCAGGAGGCTCGATGACCGCCCCGAACGGACCGCTCTCGCGCACGGTCAACGTCGAGCGGCTGAACAAGGACCGCGCCGAGATCACCGTCGAGGCGAGCCCGGAGGAATGCGCCGCGCTCGCCCGCGACTTCAAGATACCGGGCATCCGCGACCTCGTCGGCCGTTTTTCGCTGGGCGGCTCGCTGACCCGATTGCATGTCGGCGGAACGGTCGAGGCGACCGTGACCCAGGTCTGCACGGTGACGCTGGAGCCGTTCGAGGCGAGGGTGGAGGAGCCGGTCGATGTCGAGTTCACCAACGCCGACATCCTGAACGACACCGACGCCGAGGATGTCGAACTGCCCGACCCGATCGTGAACGGGCGGATCGATTTCGGCGCGCTCACCGCCGAGTTCCTAGCGCTCGGGCTCGACCCCTATCCGAGGAAACCCGGCGTCGCCTTCGAGCCCGTGACCGCGGGCGAGGATCCGCTGCCCTTCGCCGACCTCAAGGCGCTCAAGCAGAAGCTCGGCGGCACCGACTGACCGAGCCGAAAAGCCGAGGACAAGAGTTTTTGTTTGCCCGGCGGGGCATGCTCGTTATTTTGCGCGCCGCCGAACCGGGCCTGACCAGGCCCTCACCGCCCGCATGCAGGACGCCCCAACGGCCTCCGGTCCCAAGGAATCATGTCGAACCGCGTTTGCATCTCGCTCGACGCCATGGGCGGCGATCACGGCCCCTCGACCGTCGTGCCCGGCGCGGCCATCGCCCGTGAGCGCCACCCCGAGATGACTTTTCTGATGTTCGGCGACGAGGCGGTCGTGAGACCGCTGGTCGAGGCCGAGCCGCGGCTGAAGGGGGCGGTCGAGATCCGCCACACCACCGTGTCGGTCGCCATGGACGACAAGCCGAGCCAGGCGGTGCGCCAGGGCCGCGGCAAGTCCTCAATGTGGCGGGCGATCCAGGCGGTGCGCGACGGCGAGGCCCAGGCCGCAGTCTCGGCCGGCAACACCGGCGCGCTGATGGCGATGTCGAAGATCTGCCTCAAGACCATGGCGGGCATCGAGCGCCCGGCCATCGCCTGCCTGTGGCCGACGGTGCGCGGCGAGAGCGTGGTGTTGGACGTCGGCGCCACCATCGGCACCGATGCCGAGCACTTGGTCGAGATGGCCGTGATGGGCTCGGCCATGGCCCGCATCGTGCTCGATCTGGAGCGCCCGACGGTGGGGCTCCTCAACGTCGGCACCGAGGAGATGAAGGGCAACGAGGCGGTGAAGGAAGCCGCCCGGCTCCTGCGCGAGACGGAGTTGTCGAACTTCACCTATTACGGCTTCGTCGAGGGCAACGATCTCGGGCGCGGCACCACCGACGTCGTCGTCACCGAGGGTTTTACGGGCAACATCGCCCTGAAGACGGCTGAAGGCACCGCCAAGCAGATCGGCAGCTACCTCAAGGCCGCCATGGGCCGGACGTTGTCGGCCAAGATCGGCTACCTGTTCGCCCGCCAAGCCTTCGCGGCGTTGCGCGAAAAAATGAACCCGAGCCGGGCCAATGGCGGCGTGTTCCTCGGGCTGGAGGGCATCGTCATCAAGAGTCACGGCTCGGAGAACGCGCAAGGGTTCGCCTCGGCGGTCGATCTCGCCCACGACATGGCCCAGCACGACCTGATGCGGACGATCCGGGAGATGCTGGAGCAGACCCCCGCCGTCGCGCCGGCCTAAGCAGATTCGGCCCGGCAGGGTCGTCGGAATTGAGGAAGGGACGGATCCGATGGCGCTTCTGCGCTCCGTCGTGGTCGGGTGCGGTGCGTACCTGCCCGGAAACGTGGTCACCAACGCGGCTTTGGCCGAGCGGGGGATCGAGACCTCGGACGAGTGGATCGTCCAGCGCACCGGCATCCGCCAGCGCCACATCGCCGGCCCGGACGAGACCACCTCGGTGCTCGGCACGCGGGCGGCGCAAGCGGCGCTCGACGAGGCCGGGCTCTCGCCCGCCGACATCGACCTCGTGCTCTGCGCCACCTCGACGCCGGACCACACCTTCCCCTCCACCGCGACCCAGATCCAGGCGGCGCTCGGGATCGAGGGCGGCTTCGCCTTCGATCTGCAGGCGGTCTGCGCCGGCTTCGTTTACGCGGTCGCCACCGCCGACCGCTTCCTCTCGACGGGCGGGGCCAAGCGCGCGCTCGTGATCGGCGCCGAGACGTTCTCACGGATCGTCGATTGGGAGGACCGCACCACCTGCGTGCTGTTCGGCGACGGCGCCGGGGCGATCGTGCTGGAGGCGCGCGAGAACGACGCCTCGGACCGCGGCGTGCTGACGAGCTGCCTGCGCTCCGACGGGCGCCACCGTTCGAAACTCTACGTCGATGGCGGGCCGGGCTCGACCGGCACCACCGGCAAGCTCCGGATGGAGGGCCGCGAGGTGTTCCGCTTCGCCGTCGGCTCCGTCACCGACGTGATCGAGGAGGCGTTTCGCACTTCCGGCACCACGGCCGACGACCTGACGTGGTTCGTGCCACATCAGGCCAACCGCCGGATCATCGAGGCGTCCGCCGACAAGCTCGGCATCGCCCGCGAGAAGGTAGTGCTGACGGTCGACCGCCACGGCAACACCTCCGCGGCCTCGATTCCGCTCGCGCTCGCCGCCGCCCGCAGCGACGGGCGGATCAAGCCCGGCGACCTCGTGATGATCGAGGCGATCGGCGGCGGCTTCACCTGGGGCGCCGCGCTGATCCGGTGGTAGAATCGGGTGCGTCGGCGACGGGCGCCGAAGGTTGTCCGGCAAGGAATCCGTATGGCCGGGCGCGAAGAGCGCCCCGCGCAGCGGCCTCGACCTCTGTCGAGGCGTCTAGCGAAGCGTAAGCCAAAGCCGCGGACGCGGCTGCCGGCGCCTGAGGCTGGAAAAGAATACGGTTCGATCGCCGGAAGCGATCGAACCGTGTCAAGACCAAGGTTCGGTTGACCGTCGAAGTCCGGCCGATTAGCGTGTCCGATCATAGAGATACGCGTCGGACTGAAACGCGACCGGGAGGGGAGTGCATGTCGGGACGGACGGTCACACGCGCCGATCTGAGCGAGGCCGTCTACCAGCAGGTCGGCCTGTCGCGGGCCGAATCGGCGGCCCTGGTCGAGACGGTGCTAGCCGAGATCTGCCAGTGCCTGTCGCAGGGCGAGACGGTAAAGCTCTCCTCGTTCGGCTCGTTCGTGGTGCGCTCCAAGGGCAAGCGCATCGGCCGCAACCCGAAGACCGGCGTCGAGGTCGAGATCGAGCCACGTCAGGTCATGGTGTTCAAGCCCTCGAACGTGCTCAAGGCGCGCATCAACGGCGGCACCGTCAACGGCCACGACGAGGACGACGACTAGAACTTTTTCGTACGGGCGTCGGCGATCCCCCCGGGGGAGCGGCGCCCCGTTAAGTCCGAGCCGCATCCGACCGAGGTCACGACATGGGGCTGCCGCTCGCATCCGTCGAAAGTCATTCCGAAAAGAGCCCCGGCGCCTTCCGCACCATCACCGAGGTGTCCGAAGACCTCGGCGTGCCCCAGCACGTCCTGCGCTTCTGGGAGAGCCGGTTCAGCCAGATCCGGCCGACGAAGCGCGCGGGCGGGCGGCGCTACTACCGGCCCGACGACGTCGATCTGCTCAGGGGCATCCGCCGCATCCTGCACGGGCAGGGCTACACCATCCGCGGGGCGCAGCGCATCCTTAAGGAGCACGGCGTGCGCTTCGTCCAGGGGATCGGCCGGGGCGAGGCGGAGGCCGGCCCGCCCCTGCCGCAGGACCGCGACGAGGAGGTGACCGAGGGCATCGCCTCCGATCGCGCCGCGCTGGAAGTGGTGCTGTCCGAACTGCGCTCGTGCCGGGCGCTGCTCGCCGGCCTCGAAGACGCCGACCCGGAGCCGCTGGCCTGAGACAACTCGCTTGCGCGCAAGTGATTGTCGTCTCTCACGGTTTCGTGTCCGCGCTCGCGGAACGCCGCGAACTTTCTGTCTCCGCGCACGTTGAGGCGCCATGGCTCCCCCCCGCGCCCGGATGTCTCCGACTCAGGAACTCATCGCCCGCATGATGCGGATCGTGCGCGCCTGCCCGGAGGCCGCGAACGAGGTTCTGGAACTGATGTTCCTCGTCAGCCAGATCGAGGCCTCGACCACGGTGGACCGCGAGTACCGCGACGCCCGCCGGGTCATCAGCCGCCTGCGCGCCCCGCTCTGGGAGATGGGCCCGGCCGACCGCGCGGCGCTGCTCAAGGCCGCCGAGACGATCCGCAAGGCTTGCGACCTGTCGGATGCCGACATCCCCTCGACGCCCGGCGCCGATCTCGGCGAGCGCGCGCGGATCGAGGCGGTGCTGAGCCACACGCTGGCCGGCGAACTCTCGGAGGCGCAGATCGCCCGCGTGGCCGGCGCCGTCGCCGCCGCGATCCAGCACTGACGCCAACCTTTTCGCGAGCAGCCTCGACGCGCGGTGCCCTCGCTCCCACATCCGCCCTGCCCCCGCCGCGTGAGCCGGATTCCCCGGGCTTCGGAGCGGGACAGCGTGACGACGAGGAAACGCCGATGACGTCCACGACCTCCGCCCTCCGCTCCGGTGCGACCGGGGCCCTGGTGCTCGCCGTCGCCCTCGGGCTCGCCGGCAGCGCGGCGGCGCAGACCACCGTGACCCGCAGCGAGACCGTGCCGGCCGGCAAATCGGCCCGCCTCGTGATCGTGCCGAACCTCAAGAAGGATTGCTCGACCGGGCCGATGCCCGAGATTCGCGTCGTGACGCCGCCGAAGTTCGGCTCGCTCATCACCAAGAGCGGCAAGCTGAAGACGCCGGCCAAGTACCGCTGCCCGAACAAGGACACCGAGGCGCAGGCGATCTTCTATCAGGGCAACGCCGGCTACACGGGCAACGACACCGTGGTGGTCGAGATCAAGGATTCAGACGGCCAGATCGAGAAGCGCGACATCCGCATCACGGTCGAGGCCGGCAAGCCCGACGACAAGGCCAAGGAGAAGAAAGACACCACCGACCTGTAAGGTCCGGCGCCCGCCCTTCATTGCTGCGACGCAACAGGCCGGCGGCCTCCGCCGGCCCCAGACGCATGGCCGAACGCGCGTTCGCGCTTATCCGAACAGGGTTGCCGGGCCGCTAACCCGCAGGCCCCGTTCGAGTGTGACCCGTTTGCGACGCGTATCCCTCCGTATCTTCGCGCTGCGACAAATCCCCCAATGCCAGTTGCATCCGAGGCGAGACAGGATGAAGCTGTCATCAGCCTGAAGGGGGTGTTCGAATGCCGCTGCACTCGACGAACGACCTGTTCCAGAGCTTCGCTCGCGGTTACGAAGCGCGCCGCGACACGGAGATGACGCTCTCCGAGTATCTCGAAGCCTGCCGCGACAATCCGCTGATGTACGCCTCCGCGGCCGAGCGCATCCTCGATGCCATCGGCAAGCCGGAGATGGTGGACACCGCCAAGGACTCACGGCTGGGCCGCGTGTTCATGAACCGGACGATCCGGATCTACCCGGCCTTCTCCGAGTTCTACGGCATGGAGGAGACGATCGAGCGGATCGTCTCGTTCTTCCGCCACGCCGCGCAGGGGTTGGAGGAGCGCAAGCAGATCCTCTACCTGCTCGGGCCGGTCGGCGGCGGCAAGTCCTCGCTCGCCGAGCGGCTGAAGGCCCTGATGGAGGTCCATCCGGTCTACGTGCTCAAGGCCGGCGACGAGGTCTCCCCCGTCTTCGAGAGCCCGCTCGGCCTGTTCGACCCCGAGACCATGGGCCGGGAGATCGAGGAGCGCTTCGGCATCCCGCGCCGGCGGCTGACCGGGCTGATGAGCCCCTGGGCCTTGAAGCGCCTCGACGAGTTCGACGGCGACATCTCCCGCTTCAAGGTGATCAAGGTCAGGCCCTCGCGCCTGCGCCAGATCGCCATCGCCAAGACCGAGCCGGGCGACGAGAACAATCAGGACATCTCGTCCCTCGTCGGCAAGGTCGACATCCGCCGCCTCGAGACGCTGTCCCAGGCCGACCCGGACGCCTACTCCTACTCGGGCGGCCTCAACCGGGCGAACCAGGGCGTCCTCGAATTCGTCGAGATGTTCAAGGCGCCGATCAAGATGCTCCACCCGCTGCTCACGGCGACGCAGGAGGGCAACTATGTCGGCACCGAGAATATCGGCGCGATCCCCTTCACCGGCGTGATCCTGGCCCACTCGAACGAGGCCGAGTGGCAGTCGTTCAAGACCAACAAGAACAACGAAGCCTTCATCGACCGCATCTACGTCATCAAGGTGCCCTACTGCCTTCGCGTCACGGAGGAGCAGCGCATCTACGAGAAGCTGATCTCCGGCTCCGAACTCTCCGCCGCGGCCTGCGCGCCGGGCACGCTGGAGATGCTGGCCCGCTTCTCGGTGCTCTCGCGCCTGCGGGAACACGCCAACTCCAACCTGTTCTCGAAGATGCGGGTCTACGACGGCGAGTCCTTACGCGAGGTCGATCCCCGCGCCCGCTCGATGCAGGAATACAAGGACACCGGCGGCGTCGACGAGGGCATGGACGGGATCTCGACCCGCTTCGCCTTCAAGGTGCTGGCCGCGACCTTCAACCACGACACCACCGAGGTTTCGGCCGATCCGGTCCACCTGATGTACGTGCTGGAGCAGGCGATCCGGCGCGAGCAGCTGCCGCCGGAAACCGAGAAGCGCTACATGGAGTTCATCAAGACCGAACTCGCCCCGCGCTACGCCGAGTTCATCGGCCACGAGATCCAGAAGGCCTATCTCGAATCGTACCACGATTACGGCCAGAACCTGTTCGACCGCTACATCGACTACGCCGACGCCTGGATCGAGGATCAGGACTTCAAGGACGCCGAGACCGGCCAGCTCCTCAACCGCGAACTCCTGAATCAGGAGCTGACCAAGATCGAGAAGCCCGCGGGCATCGCCAACCCGAAGGATTTCCGCAACGAGGTGGTGAAGTTCGCGCTCCGCTCGCGGGCGCAGCACGGCGGTCGCAACCCGTCGTGGACCTCCTACGAAAAACTGCGCGAGGTGATCGAGCGGCGGATGTTCTCCCAGGTCGAGGAGCTGCTGCCCGTCATCTCGTTCGGCTCCAAGAAGGACAGCGAGACCGAGAAGAAGCACGGCGAGTTCGTCGATCGGATGACCGACCGCGGCTACACCGAGCGTCAGGTTCGGCGCCTCGTGGAATGGTACATGCGGGTGAAGCAGGCGGGGTGAGGCGGGCGCCCCACCTCGGGCATCCGCCGCAATTCCGCACCTTATGTCCCTGAACCAGGGACGCGAAACCAGGCGCTGAGCGACACCGGATGCACATCGTCGACCGTCGGCTCAATCCAGGCGGAAAGAGCCTCCCCAACCGCCAGCGCTTCCTGCGCCGGGTCAAGGACGTCGCTCAGCGGGCGGTGCGCGAATCCGCCCGCGAGAAGGACATCAAGGACCTCGGCAAGGACGGGCGCATCACCGTGCCGGGCGACGGCGTGCGCGAGCCGCGCTTCTCGCGCCAGCCCGGCACGGGCCATCAGGACTACATCCTGCCGGGCAACAAGACCTACGTGGAGGGCGACCGGATCGAGCGCCCGCCGGGCGGCGGGGGAGGCGGCGGCGGCGGTGCGGGCGAAGGCGGCGGCGGCTCTGAGAACAGCGAGGACGCCTTCCACTTCGTGCTGACGCGCGAGGAATTTTTGGACCTGTTCCTCGAAGACCTCGAACTGCCCGACCTCGCCAAGCGCCGGCTGGCGCTGGTCGAGACCGAGGGGCTGCGCCGGGCCGGCTACACCGTCTCGGGCTCGCCCGCGAACCTCGCCCTGTCGCGGACCCTGCGGAACTCGATGTCCCGCCGCATCGCCCTCAAGCGGCCGAAGCTCGAAGAGATGCAGGCCTTGGAGGCCGAGGTCGCGCGGGCCCGCGAGACCGACGATCCGGGCCTGCCCGATCTGATCTTGAAGCTGGAATTCCTGCGCGAGCGCTCCAAGCGCATCCCCTATGTCGATCCGATCGACCTGCGCTTCCGCCGGTTCGAGCCTTATCCGAAGCCGATCGCCCAGGCCGTGATGTTCTGCCTGATGGACGTGTCCGGCTCGATGACCGAGCACATGAAGGACCTCGCCAAGCGGTTCTACATCCTGCTGCACATCTTCCTGACGCGCCGCTACAAGCACGTCGAGATCGTGTTCATCCGCCACACCGACCGGGCGACGGAGGTGGACGAGGAGACCTTCTTCGGCTCCCGCGAGACCGGCGGCACGCTGGTCTCCTCCGCCCTCGTCGAGATGAAGCGCATCGTGGCCGAGCGCTACTCGCCCGACGACTGGAACATCTACGCGGCGCAGGCGTCCGACGGCGACAACGTCTCCTCCGACGGCCCGACCTCGACGGAACTCTTGCGCGCCCACATCCTGCCGGCCTGCCAGCACTTCGCCTACCTCGAAGTCGGCGACGAGAACGGCCCCCGCGCCGGGTTCGTGGAGCACCGCACCACCCTGTGGCGGACCTACGAGGCGCTCGCCAAGGCCGGCGAGCCGCTCGCCATGCGGAAAGTGAACCACCGCCGCGACATCTACCCGGTCTTCCGCGAGCTGTTCGGCCGCAAGGACGCCAAGGCGGAAGCATGAGGCTCTTCCCCTCCCCCACAGATCTCGGGCTTGCCCGAGATCTGCATCAAGTTGACCATGATTGGGCAAGCCCAATCATGGGCGGGGAGGGGCCAGGGGTGGGGGGCGTGCAGAAGGCACCGTGACGGTTCCTCCTGAACCACCCCCAACCCCCTTCCCCTCCCCGCAAGGGGGAGGGGAGACAGCGTCGAGGAGAAGGACCGCCATGGTCGCGAGCCTGAGCCGCAAGACATCCGCAGCGCCCCAACCGGGCGAGCTGCTGTTTTCCGGCAACGACTGGGACTTCCACACGATCCGGCGCATCCACGACGCCTGCGAGGCGGTGGCGGGGCCGGAACTCGGCCTGTCGTGGTACCCGAACCAGATCGAGATCATCACCGCCGAGCAGATGCTCGACGCCTATGCCTCGATCGGCATGCCGCTGTTCTACAAGCACTGGTCGTTCGGCAAGCACTTCGCCCAGCAGGAGGCGAGCTACCGCCGCGGCCTGATGGGGCTCGCCTACGAGATCGTTATCAACTCCGATCCGTGCATCTCCTACGTGATGGAGGAGAACACGGCGACGATGCAGACGCTCGTCATCGCGCACGCCGCCTTCGGCCATAACCACTTCTTCAAGAACAACTATCTGTTCAAGCAGTGGACCGACGCGGAGGGCATCCTCGACTATCTCGACTTCGCCAAGGGCTACATCAGCCGCTGCGAGGAGCGCTACGGCCACGGGGCCGTTGAGCAGGTGCTGGATGCCGCCCACGCCCTGATGAGCCAGGGCGTCCACCGCTATCCGCGCAAGAAGCGCCCGGACCTCGCCAGCGAGCAGCGGCGCGAGCGCGAGCGCGAGCAGCACGGCGAGCAGATCTACAACGACCTCTGGCGCACCCTTCCCGCCAAGGCGGGCGCGGCCAAGGGCGATCCGGCGCTGGAGCGGCGCAAGGCGCTGCTCGAACTGCCCCAGGAGAACATCCTCTACTTCTTGGAGAAAGTGGCCCCGCGCCTGCGGCCGTGGCAGCGCGAGATTCTTCGTATTGTCCGCCTCGTCGCGCAGTACTTCTACCCGCAGCGCCAGACCAAGGTGATGAACGAGGGCTGCGCCACCTACTGCCACTACCGGATCATGAACGCGCTGTCGCAGAAGGGGCAGCTTAGCGAGGCGGCCTATCTCGAATTCCTGACCTCGCACACCAACGTCATCCGCCAGCCGACCTTCGACGACCGCTCGTTCGGCGGCCACAACCCGTATGCGCTGGGCTTTGCCATGATGCAGGACATCGCCCGCATCGTGGAGCAGCCGACCGACGAGGACCGCGACTGGTTCCCCGACATCGCCGGCCAGGGCGACGCCATGGGGGTGCTGCGCGATTGCTGGGAGAACTACCGCGACGAGAGCTTCATCGCGCAGTTCCTCAGCCCGAAGCTCATGCGCGACATGCGCCTGTTCCACGTGACCGACGATCCCGACGAGCCGGAGATGCGCGTCGCGGCGATCCACGACGAGCGCGGCTACCGCAAGATGCGCCGCTCCTTCGCCCGCCAGTACGACGTGGCGTGGCTCGACCCCGATATCGAGGTGGTGGACGTCGATCTGGAGGGCGACCGCCGACTGATCCTCCACCACAAGGCGCTCAACCGCATCACCCTGCAGAAGGACGACGCCCGGCGCGTGCTGCAGCACCTCGCCGACCTCTGGGGCTACGACGCGGTGCTGAAGGAGATCGACCCGGCCAGCGGCGCCGTGCTGGTGGAGCACACGGCGAGCGCCCGGCCGATCTTCTTCTGAAGGTAACGCAGACGGGGCGCAGCCCCGGCGGCTCAGGCGGGCGCGTCGGCGGCTTTCCGAGCGGTCTCCTCGATGAACCGCGCCATCACGTCGGTCAGTTCCGGCCCGTTGCCCCAGAAGTGAACGAAGCCGAGCGGCTCGTCGCCGCCGACCATCACGGCGTTCTGGGTGTAGCGGACCCGCGGAGTCAGGAACGCGTAGTCGATCGGCGCCAACTTGACGGTCACGTAGTTGACGATCGGCTGATCGAAATGACTGAGGGACTTGGGGCCATGCTGCTCGAGGTAGCGGCGAATGGCTTCCCTGATCTTGCGCAGCGTGCCTTCGTGCGGCGTCAGCGACGGTACGGTGAAAATCCCCGAGTTGAAGCCCGGCAGGTCGTGGGCCTCCAGCCCGGGATCGTTCCGCACGAGGGCGCTCCCGGCCGGGATGTGCGTGTCGAGCCGCGTCCAGGTCTCGGCCTGGAACGACAGCTTGTCGTGGAACGCGACGGCCTCGAAGAACGGCATGACCGGGCAATCGACGGCCGCATCGAGATCCATGTAGAGGAACGGCTGATAGAGATGCGCCGATTCCCAATCGGAGAAATAGTATCGCGCGCTGTAATAATCGAAGCTGCTCACCGCCCGCAGATTCTGCACGTGGATGCGATCCATCGGCAATCGCGGCAACAGCGCGGAGAGTTCCCGATGGCTCTTGTCGCCGATGACGAGGACATCCCCCTCATAGCGACCCAACTCGAACAGGGACCGCAGGCACAGGTGCAGGCGCTCGAAGATCTCGTCGGGCCCGTAGGCGACGACGAAGACGAGCGGGCGGAACAGCTGAAACGCCTCGATGCGCCAGCCGTCGAAGAAGAGAACCGCTTCGGACCGGCGGATGTCGCCATCGGGGCCCCGTCCCCATTCACGGGCCGAGGGCAGACCGCGCGGCACGGGCAGTTCGTCGGAGCCGACCTTCAGCTTGAAGCCGGGAAGAAGGGCGATCTCGTGCGCGCGCAGGAAGGTGTTGTCGCTCCGGCGCCACCAATCGTTGCCCTGAAAGAAATCCAGGAAATCCAATTCCGCCTTTGAAATCACCACGAAGGCTTCCCAGGCCTTGGCCGCCGGCATCATGGCCATGGTGGATCCGCCCGGGCGCGCCGAGAGGAATTTGTCGTCCCGCTTGAGAGACAGGCCGACCTTGGGATGTGCCCCGGAGGCATAGACGAACGATCCGTGCTCGTCCGAGGCCGTGGTGCGGACGGCCCTGCATTGCCGAGCCGGACGCAGAACAAGGAGGCCGGTGTCGAAAGCATCGCTGTCCTCGACAAGTACAGGCAGATCGTCGTCGCATAATTCCTTGATCGGGCGATGAAGCAGCTGCCCGGTGCGGGGATTGTGGCAGACAATGGTCCCGAACCAAGTCATCAAATGCTTCATTCCGACCTCTCAGGCTTCCTCACGGAATGGTCCCGTGGAGCGTTTGTAGGCTCGATTTGCCGTCGATGTCGAAAGAATCGCGATTGAACCTTTGCCCCTCCCCTGAGGGCACGCTCGCACGCGGTTCCGCTGCCGCTGGGGAAGCCGCCCGGATCGGTGGTGTCCGGGGCGAGGCCGTCAGAGCGAGAGCAGCGCGGCGCCCGCGTCGCGCTCCGCCTCACCGAGGCGCACGCGGCCACCCTCCAGCACCGCACCGCCCCCCGCGATCAGCGCGAGGGCTGCCGGATACAGCCGGTGCTCCTGCACGATGACGCGGGCGGCCAGCGCGTCGGCGTCGTCGCCGGGCAGCACCGGCACGGCGGCCTGGGCCACGATCGGCCCGGCGTCGAGTTCCGGCACGACGTAGTGGACGGTGCAGCCGTGGAGCCGCACGCCGGCTGTAATCGCCCGCTCATGCGTGTGCGTGCCCTTGAACAGCGGCAGCAGCGAGGGGTGGATGTTGATCATCCGCCCGGCCCACGCCTCGACGAAGGCGTCGGTGAGGATGCGCATGAAGCCCGCCAGCACGATCAGCTCGATCCCGGCGGCGTCCAGCTCCTTTTGGAGCGCGGCGTCGAACGCGGTGCGGTTGGGGTAGACTTTGTGGTCGACGGCGCGGGCCGGGATGCCGGCCTCCCGCGCGCGGGTCAGCCCGGCGGCGTCGGGACGGTTCGACAGCACCAGCACGATCTCGGCCGGGTAATCCGGCGCGCGCGCCGCCTCGATCAGCGAGACCATGTTGGAGCCGCGGCCGGAGATGAGGATCGCGACGCGTTTTTTCGTGACGTGGGCTGACATGGGCGTTCCGGGCAACCTCCGGTCATCCCATCCACCCCCTCATCCTGAGGTGCCGCGTCAGCGGCCTCGAAGGAGGGCTCCAGGGATCGCTGAGACTTCTGGAGCCCTCCTTCGAGGCCTCCGCTTCGCTACGGCACCTCAGGATGAGGTGGGTGGATGGGAAACGGTATGGTCCTGCGCCTTACAGCCCCAGCGTCCCCGTGAACGTCACGGCGTCCGCCCCGCGCTCGGTGATCCGCCCCAACCGCACCGGCGCCTCGCCGGCCTCGGTCAGCGCGTCGGCGACCGCATCGGCCGCGTCGGCGGCGGCGACCACCACCATGCCGATGCCGCAGTTGAAGGTGCGCAGCATCTCGGATTCGGCCACGCCCCCTTCCCGCGCCAGCCAGCCGAAGACCGGCGGCACGGCAATCGCCGAAAGATCGATCTCGATGCCGACGCCCTCGGGCAGCACGCGGGGCAGGTTGTCGGGAAAACCGCCGCCGGTGATGTGGGCGAGCGCGCGGATGCCGCCCGCGCGCTTGAGGGCGGCGAGCAGCGGCTTCACGTAGATGCGGGTCGGCTCCAAGAGCGCCTCGCCGAGCGTGCGGCCCGGCGCGAACGGCGCGTCGGCGTCCCATCCGAGGTCGGTCTTGGCCACGATCCGGCGCACCAGCGAGAAGCCGTTGGAATGGACGCCCGACGAGGGCAGCCCGAGCACCGCGTCGCCCGGGCCGATGCCCGGCCGCGGCAGCAGCGTGCCGCGCTCGGCCGCGCCCACCGAGAAGCCGGCGAGATCGTAGTCGGCGCCGTCGTAGAGGCCCGGCATCTCGGCGGTCTCGCCGCCGATCAGCGCGCAGCCCGCCTGCCGACAGCCATCGGCGATGCCGCGCACGATGTCGGCGCCGACGCCGGGCACCAGTTTGCCGGTCGCGTAGTAGTCGAGGAAGAACAGCGGCTCGGCGCCCTGGACGATGATGTCGTTGACGCACATCGCCACGAGGTCGATGCCGATGGTACTGTGCCGCCCCGTCTCGATGGCGATCTTCACCTTGGTGCCGACGCCGTCGTTGGCAGCGACCAGGATCGCGTCCTTGAAGCCCGCGGCCTTGAGGTCGAACAGGCCGCCGAAGCCGCCGATCTCCGCATCCGCCCCCGGCCGGCGCGTGGCGCGCACCAGCGGCTTGATGGTCTCCACGAGCGCGTTGCCCGCGTCGATATCGACGCCGGCCTGCGCGTAGGTGAGCCCGTTCCCGTCCTGCGCCGTCATCGCCGTCCCGCCGCGCTCCCACAATTCACGGATATGCGCTGCCACATCGCGCCGCGCTTGACCACACCCGCGCGCGCAAGGCACCGCGCCGGGGCACAGCATCCTGCGCCGCGCCTTGACCCGCCCGCCCCCGCTTCCCACTCTCCCGGTGACGACGGCGACGGGACGGCAAGGAGCCTCGATGCGCGCACGGGCCATCATCGGGCTCTCGATTCTCGCGGTCCTGCTCTTCCTGCTCTACGAGCTGCGCGAGGTGATGCTGCCCTTCGTGGCGGGGCTGGCGCTCGCCTACCTGCTCGATCCGCTCGCCGACCGGCTGGAGCGGCTCGGCCTCGGGCGCTTGGCTGCGACCCTCATCATCCTGGCGGGCTTCGTCGTCGGCTTCGTGGTGCTGCTGATCATCGTGGTGCCGCTCGCCGCCGGGCAGATCGCCGCGCTCGTCAACACCCTGCCGGGCACGGTCTCGCGGCTGCAATCGATCCTGGTCGAGCGGGCCGGGCCGTTGTTGGAGCGGCTCGGCGGCAAGGAGGGGGTGGGCGAGCTGCAATCCTCCGTCGGCACCCTGGTGGGCCAGGGGGGCACGTGGTTCCTCGCCTTCCTCAAGTCGCTCTGGACGGGCAGCCAGGCGCTCGTCTCCATCGCCTCGCTGCTCGTGGTCACCCCGGTCGTCGCCTTCTACCTGCTGCACGACTGGGACCGGATGATCGCCGCGCTGGACCGCTGGGTGCCGCCGCGCCATCGCCCGACCGTGCGTCGGCTCGCGGGCGAGATCGACGGGGCCGTCACCGGCTTCGTGCGCGGGCAGAGCCTCGTCTGCCTCATCCTCGGCTCGTTCTACGCCGTCGGCCTGTTCATGGTCGGGCTGAACTTCGGCGTGCTGATCGGGATGATCTCGGGGTTCCTCACCTCCATCCCCTATGTCGGCACGCTGACCGGTTTCATGCTCTCGGTCGGCGTCGCGCTCGCGCAATGGTGGCCCACCGGCGACTGGCTGTTCATCGGCCTCACCGTCGGCGTGTTCCTCGTCGGCCAGTTCCTCGAAGGCAACGTCATCTCGCCCAAGCTCGTCGGCGATTCGGTCGGCCTGCATCCGGTCTGGCTGATGTTCGCGCTGCTCGCCTTCGGCTCGCTGTTCGGCTTCGTCGGCCTGCTGCTCGCCGTGCCGGTCGCGGCCTCCATCGGCGTGGTCGTGCGCTTCGGCATCGAGCGCTATCTGGAGAGCCGGCTCTATCGCGGCGACGGACCGGTGCTGATCGGCGAGGCCGAGGCGCCCAAGCTCTCCACCCGCGACTGACGAGACCCGAAACGCGGCGCCGGATCGGTCACCGAGGCGATCGATCGGGAGCGCTGACTAAACGATGGGCCGCCGTGCGGCATGCCGGATGGTGGCGATCGCCACCTCCCCGGCCGTCTCATCGATCCGGTAGACGATGAGATAGGGCTGGCGCGGCACGGCGAAGCGGCGCACGCCGCGCCCGATCGAGCGGCCAGATTGCGGATGCTCGGTCAGCAGACGCAGGGCGGCAGCGAGTTGCGCCTGCACCAGCAAGGCCGCCTGCGGGTTGCGGGGTTCGAGATAGGCGGCGATGCGGTCGAGATCGTCCTCGGCGCGCGGGGATAGGCGCAGTTTCAAGGGCGACGGTGACGGGCGAAGGCCGCCGCCACCAAGTCCTCGGGCTCGCCCACCACGCCCTCGCCGCGCTCGAGCTGCGCCAACCCTTCCATGACGGCGGCCATGTGCTCCGGCTCGATGTCGATGGGAGCACTCCCCTGCGCGAGCGTGAGAATGGCCTGGGCCACGCTGTCCCGCGTGGCGGGCGGCATCTGCCGCATGGCTTCGACGGCTTGGTCGAGAACGGTCATGGCAACACCTCTCACGGCATCCTAGAGCATCGGTCCGAAAGGTGGATGCTGGCTTTCGGGAAAAAAGCCGATGCGGCATAGAAACTTAGACAATCGTCCTGGATTTCATATCCAGGACGATTGTCTAGCACAGCATACGGCGTCGCTGGTCCAGATCGTCGATCGGCACGAAGCCATCGGGCCTGCCGCGATGCGCGGGCGGGTGGGGCGGCCCGTCCGCGCCCGAATATGCCTCGAAACGCCGCGCGGTGTATGCTCCCGCCCATGCGCGACACCGCCCCCCCGAAGCAGCTGGCCTTCGATCTGCCGCTGGACCCGCGCTACGGCGCGGAGGATTTTCTGGTCAGCCCCTCCAACGAGGAGGCCTACGGCCTGATCGAGGCGTGGCCGGATTGGCCCGACACGGTGTTCCTGCTGCGTGGGCCCCCAGGCAGCGGCAAGAGCCATCTGGCCTCGATCTGGGCGAGCCGGGCGCAAGCCTGGACCGTCTCCGCCGCGGAGGTCGGCCATGGCGACGTCGCGCATCTCATCTCCAACGGCGCCCTCGTGGTCGAGGACGTGGACCGCGAGGCCGGCCGCGACGAGGCGGCCCTGTTCCACCTGCTCAACCTCGCCCGCGAGCGACGCTTCCCCGTGCTGCTCACGGCGTCGGGCCCGGTCGACGGCTTCGGCCTGAAGGTGGCGGACCTGCGCTCGCGCCTTCGCCTCGCCCCCGGCGCCGAGATCGGCCCGCCGGACGACGCGCTGCTCAAGGCGGTGATCGTCAAGCTGTTCGTGGACCGCCAGCTCGTGGTCGATCTCTCCGTGGTCGAGGCGCTGGCCCTGCGCATCGACCGCTCGCTCGCCCGCGCCCGCGAGGTCGTGGCGGAACTCGACCGCGACGCGCTGGGGCGGCGGCGGCGCATCTCGAAACCGCTGGCGCTCGCCGTGCTCGACCGGCTCGACCCCGAAGACGCCGACGAGACGGATGCGGAGCCCGACGATCCGGCTTGAGTCGTCCGTTCGGTGTCACGAAACTGTCAAACGGCCGCGCCGCGCCCATGTTAGGGAGCCGGCCGAAAATCGGAACGGAGAGGAGCCCGCACGTTGTCGGAAGCCGAGTCGGACGCTCTGGTGCAGGACGCCGAGGCGATGGAGACCGAAGAGACCAGTCTCGCCACCGAGCGGGGGGTGCGCAGCGAGACCGCGCGGGCCCGCACGGCACGCGCCGCGCGCATCCTCGCCGCCGAGAAGGCCGCCGAAAAACCCTCCGAGCCGGAGGCCGGCGCCGACCCCGCCGCCACCGAGGCCGCCCGCGAGCCGGTGATCGAGGCGGGCCGCGCGCTCCGCCACTCGCCCGAGCGCTTCGTCAACCGAGAGCTGTCCTGGCTCCAGTTCAACCGCCGGGTGCTGGAAGAGGCCTCGAACCCCAACCATCCGCTGTTGGAGCGGCTGCGCTTCCTCTCGATCTCGGCCAACAACCTCGACGAGTTCTTCATGGTGCGGGTGGCCGGCCTGCACGATCAGGTCCGCGCCGGCATCACCACGCCGTCGCAGGACGGCTTGAGTCCCGCCGAGCAGCTCACGCGCATCGGCGCCGAGGTCTCGCGGCTGGCGCTGGACCAGCAGGAGCGCTGGCGGCAGCTGCGCGAGGAGCTGAACGACAACGGCATTCATCTCGCCGAGCCGGTGGAGCTGTCGCCCGAGCAGATGGCGTGGCTGGAGGAGTACTTCCTCGCCCACGTCTTCCCGGTGCTGACGCCGCTCGCCATCGATCCGGCCCATCCGTTCCCGTTCATCCCGAATCTCGGCTCGACCATCGCCTTCATGCTGGTGCGCCCCCGCGACGGGCGGACCCTGCGCGCGCTGATCCGCATGCCGTCGGTGCTCGACCGGTTCGTGCGCCTGCCCGACCGCGAGGGCGAGACGACCGCCCGCTTCATCGCCATCGAGCAGGTGATCGTGAAGTTCGCCGCCCGGCTGTTTCCCGGCTACACCCTCAAGGCCCAGGGCGCCTTCCGCGTCGTGCGCGATTCCGATCTGGAGATCGAGGAGGAGGCGGAAGACCTCGTCCTGCACTTCGAATCGGCGATCAAGCGCCGCCGCCGCGGCGTGGTCATCCGCCTCGAAGTCGAGGCCGGCATGACCGAGGAGCTGCGCGCCTTCGTGGCCGACGAGCTGGAGATCGCCCCCGACGCGATCTTCCTCGTGGAGGGGACGCTGGCGCTCAACGAGCTGTCGCAGATCGTCGGGATCGACCGGCCGGACCTCAAGTTCAAGCCCTACAACCCGCGCTTCCCCGAGCGCATCCGCGAGTCCGGCGGCGACGTGTTCGCGGCGATACGCCAGAAGGATTTCTGCGTCCACCACCCCTACGAGTCGTTCGATTCGGTGGTGCAGTTCCTCCATCAGGCCGCCCGCGACCCGAACGTGGTGGCGATCAAGCAGACGCTCTACCGCACCTCCTCGAACTCGCCGATCGTCGCGGCGCTCGCCGAGGCCGCGGAGGCCGGCAAGTCGGTGACCGCGCTGGTCGAACTGAAGGCCCGTTTCGACGAGGAAGCCAACATCCGCTGGGCGCGCAACCTCGAAAAGGCCGGCGCGCAGGTGGTGTTCGGCTTCGTCGAGCTGAAGACCCACGCCAAGCTGTCGATGGTGGTGCGCCGCGAGGGCGATCGCCTCGTCACCTACTGCCATATCGGCACCGGCAACTATCACCCGATCACGGCGCGGGTTTACACCGACCTGTCGTTCTTCACCGCCGACCCGGCGATCGGCCGGGACGTGTCGCGCATCTTCAACTACATCACCGGCTATGCCGAGCCGGCCGAGCTGGAGCGCATGGCGGTCTCGCCGCTCACCTTGAAGCCGCGCCTGCTCCAGCACATCGAGGAGGAGATCGCCCACGCGAAGGCCGGGCGGCCGGCGGCGATCTGGATCAAGTGCAACTCGCTGGTCGACAGCCAGATCATCGACGCGCTCTACGACGCCAGCCAGGAGGGCGTGCAGATCGATTGCGTGGTGCGCGGCATCTGCTGCCTGCGCCCCGGCATCCCCGGCCTGTCGGAGACGATCCGGGTGAAGTCGATCGTCGGGCGCTTCCTCGAACACGGGCGCGTCTACGCCTTCGGCAACGGCGCCGGGCTGCCGCATCCGAAGGCGACCGTCTACATCTCGTCCGCCGACCTGATGAGCCGCAACCTCGACCGGCGCGTCGAGGCGCTCTTGCCGATCACGAATCCCACTGTGCATCAGCAGGTGCTGGACCAGATCATGCTGGCCAACCTCCTCGACAACCGCCAGAGCTGGCGTGTACTGGCGTCGGGTGCCTGCGAGCGGATCGGCCCCGCGGAAGGGGAAGAGCCGTTCAACGCGCACAAGTATTTCATGACGAATCCGAGCCTGTCCGGGCGCGGCAAGTCGTCGAAGAAGTCGAGCCCGCGGGCGCTCAGCCGCCGCGCGCAGCGCTCCTGACCGCTAGGCTCCGTGCCGGGGCAACGACGCTCCGGCGCGTCTCCATCGACAGGCGCCCCTCCCCCCGGCGCCCTGGCAAGGGGATCGCATGGGTCCGCACCGTTCGCACCTCACGCTCGCCCACGATGCCGAATGGCCGGGTTCCATGACGAGCCGCACGACCGCCCCCGTCGCGATCATCGATATCGGCTCGAACTCGGTGCGGCTCGTCGCCTATGACGGGCTTCAGCGGGCGCCGACGCCGCTCTACAACGAGAAGGTCCTGTGCGGGCTCGGCCGCTCGGTCTTCTCCACGGGGCGGCTCAATGAGGATTCGGTGCTGCGGGCGCTGACGGCGCTGCGGCGCTTCCGCGTCCTGTGCGACACGATGCGGGTCGGCCGCATCTTCGTGCTGGCGACCGCCGCCGCCCGCGACGCCGCCAACGGCCCGGCCTTCCTGGAAGCCGCGCAGGCCGCGCTCGGCCAGGAGATTCAGCTGCTGTCGGGCCGGCGCGAGGCGGAGCTGTCGGCGCTCGGCGTCGTCTCGGGCTTCTACGCGCCGGACGGCGTGGTGGGCGATCTCGGCGGCGGCTCGCTCGAACTGGTCGATGTCCACGGCGTCACGGTGGGCCTCGGCGTGACGATGCCGCTCGGCGGGCTGGCGCTGCAGGACCTCTCCGAGAACTCGCCGAAAAAAGCGCGAAAGATCGCCCGCGAGCATCTCAGGAAGGCCGAGCCGCAGCTGGAGACCCTGCGCGGGCGCACCTTCTACGCCGTCGGCGGCACGTGGCGGGCGCTGGCCCGGCTGCATCAGGCGGCCCGCGGCTACCCGCTCCACGTCATGCACGGCTACACCGTCGAGCCCTCCGACGAGCTGAGCTTCCTCGAAATGGTCGAGACGACCGACGCAGCGGCGTTGCAGGAGGTCGAGACCATCTCCGAGGCGCGCCGGCCCCTGCTCGCCTACGGCGCCGTCGTGCTCGAGGAGATCATCCGCTTAGGGCGTCCCCGCGAGATCGCGATCTCGGCCGGCGGCGTGCGCGAGGGCCTGCTGTTCGAGCAGCTCGACCGCGACACCCGCGCGCTCGATCCGCTGATCGTCTCGGCCCAGGAGCTGAACGAGCAGCGCGCCCGCTCCCCCGGCCACGGCGAGGAACTGCGCGCCTGGACCGACCGCTTCATCGAGACGCTGGACGGCCCCGAGACCGCGGGCGAGCGGCGCCTGCGCCACGCCGCCTGCCTGCTCTCGGATATCGGCTGGCGGGCGCATCCCGATTATCGCGGGGAGCAGAGCCTCAACGTCATCGCCAACGCGGCCTTCACCGGTATCGACCATCCGGGCCGGGCCTATCTCGCCCTGTCGGGCTATTTCCGCCACGAGGGCGTCGCCCCGGAGAAGGCGAGCCCGATGCTGCGGGGCTTGGCCGGCCCCCGCCTGTTCGACCGCGCCCGGCTGATCGGCGCGCTGCTGCGGGTCGCCTTCCCGGTCTCCGCGGGCATGGCCGGCCCGCTCGCCCGGATGCCGGTGACGGTCGAGGACGGCAAGGTGGTCTTACGCCTGCCGCGGGACTGGGAGGCGCTGAACGGCGAGCGCATGCTCAACCGCGTGCGCGGCCTCGCCCGCGTGATCGGCCTCGACGGCCGGATCGACGTCGCCTGATTTTTTTGAGCATCGGCCCGAAAAGTGGCCGCCGGTTTTCGGAAAAAGCCGATGCGGCACAAGCTTCACCGCAGCGTCAGCGGGAAGCTGAGTTCAGTGTAGCCTTCCAGGGTCAGCAGGCCGGGCGGGGGTGGGGCGAACGGCCCGGCGGCTTGCGCGGCCCGGCGCGCCCGCTCGGCCAGAGCCGGCGCGCCCTCCTCGATCTCGACCCCGTCGAGCGTCCCGTTGGCGGCGATCCGCACCCGCAGGGTCACCGGCCCGCCGCGCCCCGGCGCCGCCGCGCGGTCGGCCGCGCCGATGCGGTTGACCACGTCGGCGACCCAGGCCCGCGCCTTGGTATCCACCCGCGGCGCGGCCAGGGCGGAGACGGACAGGAGCGTCAGGACGAGAAGGGCCGGCAGGAAGCGGGACACCACGCGAGAAAACTCCGACGGACCTGATGGGACACGGCCGCTCGGGGCGCGGCCGGTGGAGGACGAGTGGTGCCCGGCGCCGCCCGAGGCCACAACGAAAGCAGGATAGGAACGAAAAAGGGCGCCCTGAGGCGCCCCGGACACGGCCCGGCCGGCGATCATAGCGCCGTGCCGGCCATGGCCGCTTCGCTCACATGCGGTTCTTCTTGGACTTCATCTTCTTCGACTTCATCGGGGCGCCGCCGGACATCTTGCCGCTCATCTTGCTGTCGGGCTGCACGCCGGTGGCGTTGGAGCCGGTCATCTGCGCGCTGTTGCCGCCGCTTTGCGCCAGGACCGGCGTGCTGACGGCCGCCGAGCCGATGACGAGGGCAGCCGCGAGACCGAGGGCGTATTTCATGGGGCGTCTCCCGATTTGTCGTTGTGGTTCAAGGACCGTGAAACCAACAGCGCGCCCCGGCCGAGGTTCCACCGCCCGCCGCCGCCTTTGTCATTGCAGCGCAACAGGAATTTGCCGCAGCGCCGCTTGGCCGGGCGCTCAGATCGAGGCCGCCGCGCCCCGGCGCAGATGCTCGTCGAGCCGCGGCATGATCTCGACGAAGTTGCAAGGGCGGTGCCGGTAATCGAGCTGGCTCGCCAGGATGCCGTCCCAGGCATCGCGGCAGGCCCCGGGCGAGCCCGGCAGCACGAAGATGTAGGTCGCCCCCGCCACCCCCGCGGTCGCCCGCGACTGCAGCGTCGAGGTGCCGATCTTTTCGTAGGAGATGCGATGGAAGATGGCGGAGAACCCGTCCATCCGCTTCTCGAACAGCGGCTCCAGCGCCTCTGGCGTCACGTCGCGCCCGGTGAACCCGGTGCCGCCGGTGGTGAGGATCACGTCGATCCCCGGATCGCGCACCCAGGCCCCGACCCGCTCGCGGATGGCGCCCACCTCGTCCGGCACGATGTCCCGCTCCGCCAGCCGATGCCCGGCCTCCGTCAGCCGCGCCGCCAGCGTGTCGCCGGACCGGTCGTCGGCCAGCGTGCGGGTGTCGGACACCGTGAGCACGGCGATCGAGAGGGGGATGAAGGCGCGGGCGGGTTTTGCATCGGACATCGGCGTCTCACGGGCGTTCACGGCGGATAGCGTCGCATATGGCGTCGGACAGGCGACTTGTCCTGCGGACACGTCAGAGGTGCCGACCGTCCGCGTTTACGCTCCCGCCCGCCCCATGCTAGGCGCCCGCGAGAGAGATTCCTCCGAGCCGAGGCGAAAAAATGATCCCCCGCTACTCCCGCCCCGAGATGGCCGCGATCTGGTCGCCGGAGAGCCGGTTCCGGATCTGGTTCGAGATCGAAGCCCACGCCACCACCGCTCTCGCCAATATCGGCGTGGTCCCGAAGGAGGCGGCCGATAAGGTGTGGGAGAAGGGCCGCGACGCGGTGTTCGACGTCGCGCGGATCGACGCGATCGAGGCGGTGACGAAGCACGACGTCATCGCCTTCCTGACACATCTGGCCGAGATCGTCGGGCCGGAGGCGCGGTTCGTCCACCAGGGCATGACCTCGTCGGACGTGCTCGACACCTGCCTCAACGTGCAGCTCACCAAGGCCGCCGACATCCTGATCAAGGATCTCGATGCGCTGCTCGCCGCGCTCAAGCGGCGCGCCTTCGAGCACAAATTGACCCCGACCATCGGCCGCTCGCACGGCATCCACGCCGAGCCCGTCACCTTCGGCCTCAAGCTCGCCCAGGCCTATGCCGAGTTCGACCGCGCCAAGGAGCGGCTGATCGCGGCGCGGAAAGAGGTCGCGACCTGCGCGATCTCCGGCGCCGTCGGCACCTTCGCCAACATCGACCCGCGGGTGGAGGAGTACGTCGCCGCGCAGATGGGCCTCGTCCCTGAGCCGGTCTCGACCCAGGTGATCCCGCGGGATCGTCACGCCATGTTCTTCGCCGTGCTCGGCGTGATCGCCTCGTCGATGGAGCGGCTCGCCATTGAGGTGCGCCATCTCCAGCGCACAGAGGTGCTGGAAGCGGAAGAATTCTTCTCCGAGGGGCAGAAGGGCTCCTCGGCCATGCCGCACAAGCGCAACCCGGTGCTGACCGAGAACATCACCGGCCTCGCCCGCATGGTGCGCGGGTACGTGACCCCGGCCTTGGAGAACGTCGTGCTCTGGCACGAGCGGGACATCTCCCACTCCTCGGTCGAGCGGATGATCGGCCCGGACGCGACCGTGACCCTCGATTTCGCGCTCGCGCGGATGACGGGCGTGATCGACAAGCTGCTGATCTACCCGGCCAACATGCAGAAGAACTTGGACAAGCTCGGCGGCCTCGTCCACTCGCAGCGGGTGCTGCTGGCGCTGACGCAAGGGGGGCTCTCGCGCGAGGATTCCTACCGGCTGGTCCAGCGCAACGCGATGCCGGTCTGGCGCGGCGAAGGCGATTTTTTGTCACTTCTCAAGGCCGACGCGGAAGTGACCGCCGTCTTGAAGCCTGAGCAGATCGAGGAATGCTTCGACCTCGGGTACCACTTCAAGCACGTCGACACGATCTTTGCGCGGGTGTTCGGGGCGGCGTAGGGCGGCCTTCGCACGGAACCTGCTTCACCCGCGTTCGATGCACGCCCGAGACCTCCGATGACCCGCACCGCCTACCTCAACGGCAGCTTCCTCCCCCTCGACGAGGCCCGCGTGCCGGTGATGGACCGCGGCTTCCTGTTCGCCGACGGGATCTACGAGGTCGCGGCGGTGCTGGGCGGTAAGCTCGTGGACAACGCGGCGCATCTGGCCCGGCTCGACCGCTCGATGTGCGAGATCGGCATCCGCAATCCCCACACGTCCGAGGAGTGGGAGCGGCTGGAGACGGAGCTGGCGACGCGCAACGGCCTGACGGAGGGCCTCGTCTATATCCAGGTGACGCGGGGCGTGGCCGAGCGCGACTTCTCCTTCCCCAAGGGCGAGGTCGCCCCGACCGTGATGATGTTCACGCAAGCGAAAAGCATCGTCGCCAACCCGCTGGCCGAGACCGGGGCCAAGGCGATCACCGTGCCGGACCTGCGCTGGAAGCGGCGCGACATCAAGTCGGTGGCCTTGCTCGCCCAGGTCATCGCCAAGCAGCAGGCGGCGGAAGCGGGTGCGGCCGAGGCCTTCATGGTCGAGGACGGCGTCGTGACCGAGGGCTCCTCGTCCTCCGTCTTCATCGTGACGAAGGCGGGTGCGCTGGTGACGCGCCCGCTCTCGCACGCGCTGCTGCCCGGCATCACGCGGGCCGCCGTGCTGGCCCTCGCCGAGGAGACCGGGATCGCATTCGAGGAACGGATCATCGCGGCCGACGAGCTGCCCGAGGCGGCGGAGGCGTTCTACACCTCGGCCTCGGCCTTCGTGATGCCGGTGGTCGAGATCGACGGGAAGACGCTGGGCGACGGCCGCCCCGGCCCGGTGGCGCGGCGCCTGCGCGAACTCTACTTCGCCTTCGCCGAGGGGCGACGCGCCTCGTAAAGAGGAACGCGCAGCGGGGGGCCCTCGTTGGTTCGTGAAGGACCGACCGAGGATACGATGACTTTCGGAAAGACGCTCTTTGTGGCCGCCGCCCTGCTGACGGCCTCCGCCGGCACGGTGGCGTTTGCGCAGGACCCCTCCGTGCCCCAGCGCGGCCAGGACAGCGACCCGAAGCTGCCCGGCCCCAACGACCGGGTGCCGGAGAAGGTGCGCCCGGAGGGCGACACCACCGGCTCGACGCTGAGCGACAAGCTCGAGAAGTCGGACGGCGTGATCAAGCCGCCGGCCGGCGTCGATCCCGAGATCAAGACCATCGCCCCCGATCCGAGCCCGAACTCGACGCCCGTCATCAAGCCGCCGGGTGATGCGAAGTAAGGGCGTTTGGGCTGAAGCCGGATCGGTGCAGATTCAACACAACCTCAGCCGTCCCCCCTCACCGTCATTCCGGGGCCGCGTAGCGGAACCCGGAATCCACCCGTGATGCGCGGCTACTCACACCGTCGCGGCCAGTCGTGGATTCCGGGTTCTCGCCTTCGGCAAGCCCCGGAATGACGGGGGTTGGCATCCGAAACGGTCGGGTGCTGGCCAAAATCATCGCCCCCACGACGCACACTGAAGGCCGAACTCGTCGGCATCTGCACGGCTTGTCTCCCTCCAAGGCCGGTCCATTCGCTTGACGGACCTGTTCAGATCGCCGAAGAGGCCTCGCATGCTCCATCCCCGGCTCACGCCGGGGTTTTTGCGCGTGCGCAACCGCTCGGTGCCCGCGCTCGAAAGACGGCCCGGACGGGGATTGCCGGCTTCGCGAGAGGCCGAGGCACGAAACCGAGGTGGCCGGACCGCCGGCCCGGATACGACCGGGGCGGGGCTCCGGCGAACGCGAGACAGGTCTGACCGCATGGCGAACGTCGTCGTCGTAGGCGCCCAGTGGGGCGACGAGGGCAAGGGCAAGATCGTCGACTGGCTCTCCGAGCAGGCCGACATCGTGGTGCGCTTCCAGGGCGGCCACAACGCGGGCCACACGCTGGTGGTCGGCAACGCCGTCTACAAGCTGTCGCTGCTGCCCTCCGGCGTGGTCCGCCAGGGCACGCTCGGCGTCATCGGCAACGGCGTGGTGCTCGACCCCTACGCGCTCGCCTCCGAGATCGACCGGCTCGCCGGCCAGGGCGTCGCCATCTCCCGCGACAACCTGCGGGTGGCCGACAACGCCACCCTGATCCTGTCGCTGCACCGCGAACTCGACGCGCTGCGCGAGGACGGGGCCCAGGGCACCAAGATTGGCACGACCAAGCGCGGCATCGGCCCGGCCTACGAGGACAAGGTCGGTCGCCGCGCGATCCGCCTGATGGATCTGGCCGAGCCCGAGACTCTGCCGCCGAAGATCGAGCGCCTGCTCGCCCACCACAACGCCTTGCGCCGCGGCTTCGGCCTCGAAGAGATCGCCGAACAGACCGTCCTCGACGAAATCACGGCCATCGCCGACCGGGTGCTGCCGTTCCAGGACACCGTCTGGCACCTGCTCGACGAGGCCCGCCGCAAGGGCAGCCGCATCCTGTTCGAGGGCGCGCAGGGCGCGCTGCTCGACGTCGATCACGGCACCTACCCGTTCGTCACCTCGTCCAATACCGTGGCCGGGCAGGCCGCGACCGGCTCGGGGCTCGGCCCGCGCGCCATCGGCTACGTGCTCGGCATCGCCAAGGCCTACACCACCCGCGTCGGCGAGGGGCCGTTCCCGACCGAACTGCACGACGAGATCGGCCAGCGCATCGGCGAGCGCGGCCACGAATTCGGCACCGTGACCGGGCGCAAGCGCCGCTGCGGCTGGTTCGACGCCTGCCTCGTGCGCCAGACGGTGCAGACGTCCGGCATCGACGGCATCGCGCTGACCAAGCTCGACGTGCTCGACGGCTTCGACGAGATCCGGGTCTGCACCGCCTACGACATCGACGGCAAGCGCCTCGACCACCTGCCGGCGAGCCAGGCACAGCAGCAGCGCGCCGTGCCGGTCTACGAGACGATTCCGGGCTGGACCGGGACGACCGCCGGCGCCCGCTCCTGGGCCGATCTGCCGGCGCAGGCGATCAAGTACGTGCGCCGGATCGAGGAGCTGATCGGGGCCCCGGTCGCCCTGCTTTCGACCTCGCCGGAGCGCGACGACACGATCCTGATGCACAACCCCTTCGAGGATTGAGCGAAACGGCCGGACAGCAGGACAGGCGGATCGGGGCACGATGGCCGACTATTATCCGTTGCTGGCGCGGGCGCTCGACGCCCTGCCCGACCGGACGCCGGCCCTGCGCAAGGCCGTCTACGACCGCGCCCGCAGCGCCCTGATCGGGCAGTTGCGCAACCTCGACCCGCCGGTGCCGGAAGCCGACATCGAGCTGGAGCGCAAGGCGCTGGACGCGGCGATCGAGCGGCTGGAGGCCGGCTACGGCGCCGCGCCTGCCGCCCCGGCGGTGACGCCTGCGCCGGCCCCGCCACCTCCGCCCGCCGAGCCCAAACCGGCGGCGAAGCCCGCGGCGACGCCTGAGCCGAAGCCGGCACCGGTGAGCCCCCCTCCCCCGTCGCCGGAGGCCACGCCGCCCAAGGCGACGGAAGCGAAGCCCGCGGACGTCAAGCCCGTGGCGCTGGCGAAGACCGAACAGCCGAAGCCGCCCGCGGAGCCCAAGCCCGCCGCTCCCCAAAAGAAACCGGCGCCCGAGCCGCTGCCGCCGGCCACGCTGCCCGCCGACCTGCTGCCCGAGCCCGGCCCGCCGGTGGACGCGCAGCCCTTCGTGCCGCCGCCGCGGCGACCGAAGCCGGAGGAACGCGCCGAGCCGCGCCCCGAGGCAGCGGGCTTCATCCCGACCGTGCCGACGGCCGAGAACGAGGATACGGCTGCTGAGGGCGCGAACGGGCGCCAGCGCCCGCGCATCGACGTGGTGGCCCGGCCCGCCGGGCGCTCGCGCATGCTGCGCAACCTGTTCGTCGGCGGCGTGCTCGCCAGCGTGATCGCCCTGATCGCGGTGACGGCATTCTTCCTGCGCGACCGGCCCTCCGATCTCCAGCGCACCATCGCCGAGACGCAAGGCGGCGACCCGGCCGAGACGCCGGACGCCAAGTTCGCCGACCGGGTCGGCGGCGAGGCCGAGCCGAAACCGAAGCCGGCCGCGCCCGGCGCGAGCCCGGCCCAGCCGGAGGTCGCGGTCTCGCAGCGCGCGGTGCTCTACGAGGAGAACACCGCCGATCCCCGCGCTCAGCCCGCGGCCATCAGCGGTCACGCGATCTGGCGGCTCGACACCGTGGCTGGCGAGCAGGGCGAGCCGCTGCAGACCGTGCTGCGTGCCACCGTCGAGTATCCGGAGGCCGGCCTAACGCTCGGCATGACGATCCGCCGCAACCGCGACGCGACGCTGCCGGCCTCGCACACGATCGAGCTGGCCTTCACCAATTACGGCTCGGGCGCCAAGCGCGCGGTGCAGAATGTCGGGCTGCTCCAGCCCAAGGAGGAGGAGGCCTCGCGCGGCTCGCCCGTGTCCGGGCTGCCGGTGCGGGTGCGGGAGAACCTGTTTCTGATCGGCCTGTCGTCGCTGAAGAGCGACGTGGATCGCAACACCGACCTGCTGCTCCACCGCAACTGGTTCGACCTGCCGATCTCCTACGCCTCGGGCACGCGGGCGATCCTGACCTTCGAGAAGGGCAATTCCGGCACCCGCGCGATGCAGGCCGCCTTCGACGCCTGGAAAGACTGAGGTCGATATCGGGATTCCGAAGGGATCATCCCTTCGGCGGGGCGCCGGGGCAGAGCCCCGGCTTCCCTTCGACCAGGGCTCTGCCCTGGACCCGCGAAAGGACTCGTCCTTTCGAAACCTGTTACGTCAGACCCGCGCTTCGGCCCGCGGCAGCTCGCGGGTGGCGAGGTTGCGCTTGACCGCTTCCTGCACCTTCTCGAACGCCCGCACCTCGATCTGGCGCACGCGCTCGCGGGAGACGCCGAACTCGCCGGACAGGTCCTCCAGCGTGATCGGGTCGTCGGCGAGCCGCCGCGCCTCGAAGATGCGCCGCTCGCGCGGGTTCAGCACGCCGAGCGCGTCGCGCAGCGCCGAGAGGCGGTTGCGCCCCTCCTCCTCGCGGGCCAGCACGGTCTCCTGGCTCGGGCTGTTGTCCACCAGCCAATCCTGCCACTCGCCCTCGCCTTCCTCACGCAGCGGCGCGTTGAGCGAGGTGTCGCCGGACAGGCGGCGGTTCATGTCGACCACGTCCTGCTCCGGCACGCCGAGCGAGGTGGCGATCGACTTGACCTGTTCGGGACGCAGGTCGCCCTCGTCCAGCGCCGAGATGCGGCCCTTGGCCTTGCGCAGGTTGAAGAACAGCTTCTTCTGGTTGGCCGTGGTGCCCATCTTCACGAGCGACCACGAGCGCAGGATGTATTCCTGGATCGCCGCCTTGATCCACCACATGGCGTAGGTGGCCAGCCGGAAGCCCTTGTCCGGATCGAAGCGCTTGACCGCCTGCATCAGGCCGACATTGCCCTCGGACACGACCTCGCTGATCGGCAGCCCGTAGCCGCGGTAGCCCATGGCGATCTTGGCCACCAGCCGCAGGTGCGAGGTGACGAGCCGGTGGGCCGCGTCGCGGTCGCCGCCGTCGCGCCAGCTCTTGGCCAGGGTGAATTCCTCCGCGGGCTCCAGCATCGGGAACTTGCGGATCTCGTCGAGGTAGCGCGAAAGGCCTCCCTCGTTGGCGAGCACGGGCAGTGCGCCAGCCATGTGCACCTCCTTCAACAGCCCCCCGAATCGGGCAGGCTCCAAGCACGGCCGCTCCTCTTGAGCCGGCCACGCCGCTTCCCATCTTAGACGGGTCCCGCCGTGCCCGGTAGCGGCCAACGCTGTTCACGCGGGGTCCAACGCGCGAAGCGGAGTCCGGGTTTAACGTGTCACGCGGGCGCACCCGTCGCGGTGCCGAAACGCACCTTCGTTCGATCACCCCTCCAACGCCGCCAGCAGCCCGGAAAAGTCCTCCGGCAGCGCGCTCTCGAAGCGTAGCCGCTCCTGCGTGCGCGGATGCAGGAAGCCGAGTTCGGCCGCGTGCAGGGCTTGCCGCCCGAGCGCCGTCAGCGCCGCCCGAGGACCCTCGCCGAGGCGGGCCGCCTTGGTCTTGAAGGCGGCGCCGTAGGTCGCGTCCCCCAAGAGCGGATGGCCGCGATGGCTGAGATGCACCCGGATCTGGTGGGTGCGCCCGGTCTCCAGGCGGCAGCGCACCAGGGCGGTGAGCCTGTCGCCGCCCGGCAGCCCCTCGACCCGGTAATGCGTCACGGCGTGGCGCCCCTCGCCTTCGCGCACCACGGCGATCTTTTCGCGGTTGTGGCGCGAGCGGGCGAGCGAGGCGGTGATAGTGCCGGCCCGCGGCTCGGGCACGCCCCAGACCAGGGCGAGATAGGCCCGCTCCAGCGCGCCGCTGCGGCCGTGGTCGGCGAACTGCGCCGAGAGGCCCTGATGCGCCAGATCGTTCTTGGCGACGACGAGCAGCCCGCTCGTGTCCTTGTCGAGACGATGGACGATGCCGGGCCGGCGCACCCCGCCGATCCCCGACAGGCTCTCCCCACAATGGGCGATGAGCCGATTGACCAGCGTGCCGTCCTCGTGCCCCGCTGCCGGATGCACGACGAGGCCCGCGGGCTTGTCGATGACGATCAGGTCGTCGTCCTCGTGCACCACGGTCAGCGGCAGCGCCTCGCCCCGCGGCTGGGCGGGCACAGGCGCCGGCACCACCACCTCGATCCGGCTCCCGCCCCCCACCTTCCGCGCGGGATCGCGCACCTCCACCTCGTCGCAGCGCACGAAGCCGTCGCGGGCGAGCGCCTGGAGCCGGGCGCGGGAGAGATCCTCGAGGCCGCGGGCGAGCACGCGGTCGAGCCGCTCGGGCGCGGCGCCTTCCTCGACGACGAGGCTGCGGACGGTCGTATCCTGAGTCACCGAACTTTTCTCGCTGCAGCGCCCGAAACGGCTTGCCCGGGCGCGGAGGCGTCGCTATAGCACCTCTCGCCGGCCCGGAAGCTCCCATCGTCTAGCGGTCTAGGACGTCGCCCTCTCACGGCGAAAACAGGGGTTCGATTCCCCTTGGGAGCGCCATCCGGATCAAGCACTCAGCTCGATCCAGCCCGCGCATCACGATCATCGTTGTCGATGTCGCCGCCGAGGGGCTCACGCCATGAGCAGCATCGACGAAGCGCGTCCACCCGCGTGGACACCGCGACGCCCGCGGGCAAGCTCATGCGGAAGGCGCCTACAAGGGCCGTAAGCCCACCGTGCGGGCGCGGGCGGAGCCGATCAGGGCTCTGTGCGGTCAGAGCCTCAGCATGGGCGCGATCGCGACGCAGCTCGAGATCGGCAAGGGGGCCGTGCACCGGGTGCTGGTGAGGCACAGGGCGGCGGCGCGCGCTTCGCCAAGGACATCGCCGGCACCGATCAGCCGGAGCGCAACCTTCGTGCCGTCATGACAGCGCTGCAGCCCCCGGCAGCGCCGCGGGCTGCGGACGACATGCTCGACGTGTTCCGCGCGACCGGCACGCGCAAGCCGCGTGGAGGCATCGAAGCGCGCCGAAGCATGATCCAGACATAAAGCCTATGTCCGGTCGGCTTCGAGCCGGATGCGGCGAGGTGCCCGCCCCTTTGGCCCGGCGGCCCGATCCGCCGGGTTTTCGCCTTCGTCCCGCTCCGGCACCCTCGTCAGTAAGATATTTCTCGGATACAACCAGCACGCCGCCTGAAACGACGGTGCTTTTACCGGTAATGCATCGCAATTTGGCTGCGGCGTCGAAGCAGGGGGTGGGTTCGTGGCTGAGTTTCCTTTCAATTATGAGATCGATCATCCGTCGCTGCCGGTCTTCTTGACGATACGGGAACAGCCCGAACCGGACGTTCTGACATCGGTCGATGGAAGATTTTCGGCCTCGTCGGAGAGTGGCGTCGTCACCATCGAAGACAGGACGACCGGCGAAAAGACGACGCTCCAGGGATATGGCGTGCTGGCGTTCTCGCCCGATGGTAAATACATATACCTCGAAGATTCCAATTTCAGCACCACGCCTTATAAGACGGAGATCTATCGTTACGATCTGCAGCAAAAAGGTGAGACAGAGCTTTTATCCGAACTGGATGGTCTCTATTCGGTCGACTCGGTGGCGACCGATCAATCCCTGGTCGTTCTGTCGAAGGGGGTCGCTCCCAATCAGAGGGGGGCTTACGTGGCGTTCGATACGAGCGCGGAAACCGTGACGTCCTTGAACACCACGGCGTCCGGGAGCGCGGGAAACGGGACCGTCACCGAAGCCCTTGCGCTCAACGGCACCTCCGTCGTCTTCGTCAGCACGTCGAGCAACCTCGTCGCCGGTGACACCAACGGCGTCGCCGACGTGTTCCTGAGGAACCTCAAGACGGGCGAGATCACGCTGCTGTCCAAGTCGGCCTCGGGGGCGCAGGCGAACGGCGCCTCCGGCGGCCTCGACGTCTCGGCGGACGGCAGCCGGATCCTCTTCAGCAGCAAGGCCACCAACCTGACCTCGGCCGGCACCGCCGGCTTCGAGAACGTCTACGTGAAGGATATCGCCACGGGTGCGGTCACGCTGGTGTCCGCGACGGCCTCCGACGCGGCCGGCAACGGCGATTCGACCGCCGGCGTGTTCTCGCCCGACGGCCGATCCGTCGCCTTCCAGAGCACGGCGTCCAACCTCGTCGCCGACGACACCAACGGCGTGAAGGACGTCTTCCTCAAGACGCTCGACGGCGGCGCCATCGCGTCGCTCTCCTCCCCCAAGGAGGGCGGCAGCGCGGTCGAGGTGCCGGTCACCGACAAGCCCGCCTTCAGCGCCGACGGCGGCATCGTCACCTTCGGCAGCTATTCCTACGCGATCGACGACGCCGGCTTCGTCATCTTCAACGTGTCGACCAACTTTACTGCATTATACTACAATGACCTATCCGTCTCGAAGGGTGACGGAACGGCCGCCACCGTCTACCCGAGCGGCCACGCCGACGGCTTCGATTGGAACATCACGTTCCAGGTGAGTCTTGATTACGACCGGGACGGCGACTTCTGGGCGACGCTCACGGCTCAGAATTTGATTGGGAGTGGTTCGAGGCCGGATGTGAGCGAGAGCTTCCTCGTCAAGGTCCGGGCCCATTCCGGCGCCCAGAACTTCGTCGGCGACGGCACCGGCGAACTGGTGCTGCTGTCGTCGGCCAACGACAAGGCCGACGGTGGGGGCGGCGACGACACGCTGTACGGCTATCGCGGCGCGGACGACCTGAGCGGCGGGGCCGGCAACGACGTCCTCGACGGCGGATTCGGCGACGACATCCTGCGCGGCGGCATCGGCGACGACACCTACTACATCGACAGCCCCTCCGACAGGATCGTCGAGGCGGCCGGCGCCGGCCGCGACACGGCCATCGCCTCCTACTCGGCGACGCTGGCGGCGAATGTCGAGGATCTGAAGCTCACCGGCTTCGCCGACCTCACCGGCACCGGCAACGCGCTCGGCAACGTCATCACCGGCAACTTCGCCGCCAACACCCTCTACGGGCTCGACGGCGACGACGTCCTCGACGGCGGGGACGGTTTGGGCAATGTCGACCGGCTGATCGGCGGGGCCGGCAACGATACCTACCACATCTATTTCGACATCGATGTGATCGAAGAGCAGGCGGGCGGCGGCATCGACACCGTCATCAGCAGTGCCGACCTGACGCTCGGTGCCAACGTCGAGAATCTGACCCTCATCGAAGGGTGGGCGCACTACGAGACGAGGGGAGGTCGGGACGGCACCGGAAACGCCCTCGACAACGTCATCACCGGAAACTCCTTCCGGAATACGCTGACGGGTCTCGACGGCGACGACACGCTGATCGGCGGCGGCGCCGACGATGAGCTCCTGGGCGGCGCAGGCAACGACCTGCTCGACGGCGGGACCGGTGCCGACCGCATGACCGGCGGGAGCGGCAACGACACCTACGTGATCGACGATGCCGGCGATCAGATGTTCGAGTCGGCGGGCCGGGGCACCGACACCCTGCGCACCTCCATCAGCTACGCGCTGGCGCCGGGCCACTCGATCGAGATCCTCAAGCTCGCCGGCACCGCCTCGATCAACCTCACCGGCAACGAACTCGCCAACACGCTCACCGATAACGCCGGCAACAATCTCCTCAACGGCGGCGGCGGCGGCGACCGGATCTTCAGCACCGGCGGCGTCGACACCCTGATCGGCGGGGGCGATGACGCCAGCGCGGTCATCGACCGCTCCGGCGCCACCGCGGCGCTCAGCTTCGTCATGACCAGCGCCGGGGGCACCACCACGCTGGTCGGCGACGGCACCACCACTCAGGGCATCGGCAACCTCACGCTCATCGGCGGGTCCGGCAACGACCGCTTCCTGACGCTCGACGGCACCGACACGCTCAACGGCGGGGCGGGCGACGACAAGCTGACGAGCGGGGCCGGCGACGACACCCTCAACGGCGGCGCGGGCAACGACACGCTGGAGGGCGGCACCGGCACCGACCGGATGACGGGCGGGGCGGGCAACGACCTCTACCTCGTCGACAGCTCGACCGACCGGGTGTTCGAGACGGCGGGCGGCGGCTCCGACCGCATCTTCTCGACGAGCCACTACGCGCTCGCCGGCGGGCAGGAAGTGGAGGGCTTGAGCCTGCTGGCCTCGACGGGCACGGCACGGCTGAACCTCGCGGGCAACGAGTTCGGCCAGACGCTGGTGGGCAATGCCGGGGCCAACGGTCTGGAGGGCAAGGGCGGCAACGACGTGCTGACCGGGGGCCGCGGCGCCGACAGCTTCGTGTTCGCCACCGCGCTCGGGGCGGGCAACGTCGATCGCATCACCGACTTCGCCGCCGAGGATCGGTTCCTGCTGGGCAAGACCGTGTTCTCGGCGCTGGCCCCGGGTCAGCTCGCCGAGAGCGCGTTCAAGAACCTCGACCGCGGCGCGGTCGATGCCGACGACCGCATCCTCTACAAGCAATCGACCGGCGAGGTGTTCTACGACGCCGACGGCTCAGGCAACGGGGCGGCGGTGAAGTTCGCCGTCCTCGACAACAAGGCCGCGCTCACCGCCGCCGACTTCGTGGTGTGAGACCCGGCATGAGGGGCGCCCGCCCGGCGCCCCTCATGCCCATGTGGTCGATTGCTCCTCTAGACAATCGTCCCGGATATGAAATCCGGGACGATTGTCTAGGTTACTGTGCCGCATCGGCTTTCTCTGAAAAGCCGGTATCCACCTTTCGGGCCGATGCTCTAGGCGATCCGAGCCAGCCCCTCGGGAAGGGGCGTCTCCAGCCCATACTTCACCGCGAGCCGCGCAAACCGGTCGCAGGCGTTCAGCAGGTACTGCTTGGATCGATCGGGACGGGCCGACCCGGGATCACTCGGTCAGGAATTCCTGGATCGTCAGCCAGTAGCTGTAGGAGTCGCCGGCGGAGGGCTGGCCCTGCTGGATCGCCGCACCGATCTGCTGCGCGGCCTCGGCACCGAACACGGCCTGAAGATCGATGACCGCGAGGCTCTGCGCACCGCCGGTGAACGGACCGAACGGCACCGTCTGCCGGCCGCAATACCACTTCAACTGCACTTCCTGCGCTTGCCGGGTCGGCCACGTGCCGTTCTCGTTGATCGCGATGGCGAAGGGGCCGGAGCCCGGCACGCTCGGGGTCTGGACGAGGGCCTGCATGTAGTGGGCGCTGTTGTCCGCCGAGCGGGCCTGCAGCCACACCACGTTGCTCGGGCCGTCGTTGTTCGGGCCGACATTGATCTGCAGGTCGGCCCCGTCGTCCTCGTCGCCCACGCCGCGCAGGAACTGCAGCATGTAGCTGGCCGATCCCTGAACATCGGCGATCGTGCCGGTACCGCCGGGGAACCAGGAATTCATCTGGTACTGATTGTTCTTACCCTCATTGCTTCCGCCGTTCCCGCTGAACAGGGCGGCGTTGGTGACGTTCACGATCTGAAGGTTCGTCGAGACATCCGGCGTCATGGTCTTCCCCCTCTTGAGCGGCAGGCCTCTAGGCCCTTATCGACCGCTCGAACGATATTCCAAAAATATACCGACATGCTCGTAGACATACCGCCGGACATCGGCGGCATATTTCAGTCTGGATCCAAGGAAACATCACCCTCGATGCAGTCTTTGGCGATGTCGATCCACTCGCCTCTCGTCCGAGCACTTGGTGATCCTCGCCTCAAAATCCCAACACCGCGTTAATCGCACTGGTTGCGAAAATCTATCGAAACACCTTCAAATCATCGCGCCGGCCGCCCTGCGAGGGACGAGCCCCGAGGCGGGCGCGAGCGGCGTGGACGCAAACTTGCTACAGCTCGCTCCATCGCCGCCCCGACACGGCACAAGGCCGGGCTCGTTCATGGACCTCGACACCATCACCGCCGTGCTGGCGCCGCGCGGATCGGACGACATCCCGCAGTGGCGCGAAGGGGATGCGTGGCTCGCGGGCGGGACGTGGCTGTTCTCGCAGCCGCAGCCGGGGCTGACCCGGCTGATCGACCTCGTCGGCCTCGGCTGGCCGGCGATCGAGGCGGATGCGGAGGGCCTGAGCCTGTCGGCGACCTGCACCATCGCCGAACTCGACCGGCACGAATGGCCCGCCGCATGGATCGCCGCGCCGCTGGTCGGGCAGTGCTGCCGGGCGCTGCTCGGCTCGTTCAAGATCTGGAACCGGGCGACGGTGGGCGGCAACCTCTGCATGGCGCTGCCGGCCGGGCCGATGATCGCGCTCACCGCCGCCCTGGACGGCACTTGCGTGATTTGGGGACCGGACGGGGCCGAGCGGCGGCTGCCCGTGCTCGATTTCGTGCTCGGGCCCCAGGTGACGGCGTTGCAGCCGGGCGAAATTCTGCGGCGGGTGGCGATGCCGGCCGTAGCGCTCAGGCGGCGCACGGCGTTCCGGCGGATTTCGCTGTCGCCCAACGGTCGATCCGGCGCGCTGGTGATCGGCACGCGCGACGCGGACGGCTTCGCTCTCACGGTCACCGCCGCGACGCCGCGGCCCTACCGGTTGCGTTTCCCCGGCGTGCCGGAGGCGGCGGAAGTACGGGCGGCGCTGAGCGCGGCCATCCCCGAGGACGGCTGGTACGACGACGTGCACGGCGCGCCGGACTGGCGCGCCCACGTCACCGGCCTTCTGGCGGAAGAAATCAGGCAGGAGCTTTCGCGGTGAGGCTGACGGTCAACGGGCAGGCGCAGGACGCCGCCATCCGGCCGGGGCAGTGCCTGCGCACGCTCTTGCGCGATCTCGGCTGGTTCGGGGTCAAGAAGGGGTGCGACGCGGGCGATTGCGGTGCCTGCACGGTCCATCTCGACGGCGAGCCGATCCATTCCTGCCTGCTGCCGGCCCACCGGGCGGAGGGACACAGCATCACCACCATCGAGGGGCTGGCCGGCCCCTGCGCACCGGGTTCGGCTCCGCCCGACCAGTTGCACCCGATGCAGGCGGGCTTCGTCGCGGCGCAAGGGTTCCAGTGCGGCTTCTGCACGCCGGGCATGATCATGACGGCGGCTGCCCTCGACCAGGGCCAGCGGCAGGACCTCGCCACCGCGCTCAAGGGCAACCTCTGCCGCTGCACCGGCTACCGGGCCATCCGCGACGCGGTGGCCGGGGTCGGTCATGCCGCAGCCGTGGACGCGCACGAGCCCGTCGGGTGCAGCCTGCCCGCGCCCGCGAGCCTCGGCATCGTCTCGGGACGGACCGCCTACACCCTCGACCACGCGATGCCGGGCTTGACCCATCTCAAGGTGCTGCGCTCGCCCCATCCGCATGCCGAGATCGTCGCGATCGACCGCGCGGCGGCCCTGGCCGTGCCGGGCGTCGTCGCCGTGCTGACCCACGAGGACGCCCCGCAGGCGCGGTTCTCCACCGGGCGCCACGAGGACCCGCGGGACGACGCCGCCGACACGCGGGTGCTCGATCCCGTGATCCGCTTCATCGGCCAACGCGTCGCCGCGGTGGTCGCCGAGAGCGAGGCCGCGGCGCAGACCGGCCTGCGGGCGTTGCGCGTGGAATACCGCCTGCGCCCGGCGGTGTTCGACCCGGAAGAGGCCCTGCGACCGGGCGCGCCGCTGGTGCACGACCCGGCCGACCGCACGCCCGGCACGGATGCACCGCCGCTCCATCCGCATCCGAACCTCGCCGCGGAGGCCCATGGCGAGGTCGGCGACGTCGAGGCGGGCTTCGCCGCGGCGCACCGCGTCTATGAGGGGGAGTACGTCTCGCAGCGGGTGCAGCACGCCCATCTCGAGACCCACGCCGCCATCGGCTGGCGCGACGCGGACGGGCGGCTGACGCTGCGCTCCTCGACCCAGGTGCCGTTCCTGACCCGCGACGCGCTCTGCGCCCTGTTCGATCTGCCGCGCGACGCGGTGCGCGTCGTCTGCGGCCGGGTCGGCGGCGGCTTCGGCGGCAAGCAGGAGATGCTGGTCGAGGATCTGGTGACGCTCGCCGTCCTCAAGACCGGGCGCCCGGTGAAGTACGAGACGACGCGCACCGAGAACTTCTCCGCCGCCACCACGCGCCATCCGATGCGGGTGCGGGTGAAGCTCGGCGCCGCCGCCGACGGCCGCCTCACCGCGATCTCGTTGAAGGTGCTCTCGAACACCGGCGCCTACGGCAACCATGCCGGCGGCGTGCTGCATCACGGCTGCAACGAGAGCATCGCGGCCTATGCCTGCCCCAACAAGCGGGTCGAAGGCTACGCCGCCTATACGCACACCCTGCCGGCCGGGGCGTTTCGCGGCTACGGCCTGAGCCAGACCATTTTTGCCGTCGAATCCGCGATGGACGAGCTGGCGCGGGAACTCGGCATCGACCCGTTCGAGATGCGCCGCCGCAACGCCGTGCGCCCCGGCGATCCGCTGATCTCGACGAGCCTGGAGCCGCACGACGTGCGCTACGGCTCCTACGGGCTCGACCAGTGCCTCGACCGCGCCGAGGCCGCGCTCGCCGCCGATCCGGGCGCGGCGCCGCCCGCCCCCGATTGGCTCGTCGGCCAGGGCATGGCGATGGCGATGATCGACACGGTGCCGCCGCGGGGCCACTTCGCCCATGCGGGCATCCGCCTGGAGGCCGACGGGTCTTATGCCCTCTCGGTCGGCACCGCCGAGTTCGGCAACGGCACCAGCACGGTCCACGGGCAGATCGCGGCCCAGGCCCTCGGCACCACGCCGGACCGCATCCGCCTGATCCAGGCCGACACCGATGCGGTCGCCCACGACACCGGCGCCTACGGCAGCACCGGCACCGTGGTGGCGGGGCAGGCCAATTTTCTAGCCAGCACCGCGCTCGCGGAAAAACTCCGGGCGGCCGCGGCGGAAAAAACCGGATCGGACCCCGCCGCCTGCCGCCTGACCCGCGAGGGCGTCGCGACGCCCGCGCGCCTCGTGCCGCTGCCCGAGTTGGCCGAGGGCGGGGCGATGGCGGCGGAGGGCCGGGCCGACGGCACGCCGCGCTCGGTCGCCTTCAACGTCCAGGCGTTTCGCGTCGCCGTGCATCCGCTGAGCGGCGAGGTGCGCATCCTCAAGAGCATCCAGGCGGCCGATGCCGGTACGGTCATCAACCCGATGCAGTGCCGCGGGCAGGTCGAGGGCGGCGTCGCCCAGGCGCTCGGCGCGGCGCTCTACGAGGATCTGCGCCTGGAGCCGGACGGCAGCGTGCTCACCGCCACCTTCCGCAACTACCACATCCCGGCCTGCGCCGACGTGCCGACGACGGAGGTGATCTTCGCCGACACCCACGATTCCGTCGGGCCGCTCGGGGCCAAGTCGATGAGCGAATCGCCGTTCAACCCCGTCGCCGCCGCACTCGGCAACGCCATCCGCGACGCCACCGGCGCGCGCCTCACCGCGACGCCGTTCGCCCCCGACCGCATCTTCCGCGCGGTGATGGCGGCGCAAGAGACGGCCCTGGCCTGACGGGACTTGCCTCGCCGTCATGGCGAGGCGAAGGCCCGGTGCGACCAACCGGATGCGAGAGGGGAGGCATCATGGACGTGAAGCGGGATCACGGCGCGCCGCCCGGCCTCTTGGAGCGGTGGTTCCGGCTCTCCGAGCACGGCACCACGGTCCGCACCGAGTTGCTCGCCGGCCTGACCACCTTCCTGACGATGGCCTACATCGTCTTCATCAACCCCAACATCCTGGCGGATGCCGGGATGCCCAAGGGCGCGGTCTTCGTCGCCACCTGCCTCGTGGCGGCTTTGGGCTCCCTGGTGATGGCGCTCTACGCCAACTACCCGATCGCGCTGGCGCCCGGCATGGGGCTCAACGCCTATTTCGCCTACGTCGTCGTGCTGCAGATGGGCTATACATGGCAGGCGGCGCTCGGCGCGGTGTTCATCTCCGGCTGCCTGTTTCTCGCCGTCACGCTGACGGGCCTGCGCTCGGTCATCGTCGACGGCATCCCGCGCTCCATGCGCATCGCCATCACGGTCGGCATCGGGCTGTTCCTGGCGATCATCGCGCTCAAGAACGCGGGCGTCGTCGCGGCGAGCCCGGCGACCTTCGTCACCATCGGCGACCTGCACAAGCCCTCGACGGTGCTCGCCGTCATCGGCTTCCTGATGGTCGCGGCGCTGTCGGTGCGCAAGGTGAAGGGGGCGCTGCTCGCCACCATCCTGACGATCACGGCCCTCAGCTTCATCTTCGCCGACAACACCTTCCAGGGCGTCGTCTCGCTGCCGCCCTCGATCGCCCCGACCCTGTTCGCCCTCGACCTCTCCGGCGCGCTGAGCGGGGGCATCCTCAACGTCGTGCTGGTGTTCTTCCTCGTCGAACTGTTCGACGCCACCGGCACGCTGATGGGCGTCGCCAACCGCGCCGGGCTGCTGACCGAGGGGAAGATGGACCGGCTCGACCGGGCCCTGATGGCCGATTCCTCCTCGATCTTCGCCGGCGCGCTGCTCGGCACGTCGAGCACCACCGCGTATCTGGAGAGCGCGTCGGGCGTCGAGGAGGGCGGGCGCACCGGGCTCACCGCGGCGACCGTGGCGGTGCTGTTCCTCGCCTGCCTGTTCTTCGCGCCGCTCGCGGGCTCGGTGCCGGCCTACGCGACCGCGCCGGCCCTGTTCTACGTCGCCTGCCTGATGCTGCACGAGCTGGTCGATCTCGACTGGGACGACCTCACCGAGGTGATCCCGGCCTGCGTGACGGCGCTCCTGATGCCGTTCACCTACTCCATCGCCAACGGCGTGGCGTTCGGCTTCATCACCTACGCGGTGCTGAAGGGGCTCACGGGCCGCGCCCGCGAGGTGAAGCCGATCGTCTGGGTGATCGCGGCGGTGTTCCTGTTCAAGTTCGTGGAGAGCGGCGGGGCGCATTGAACCGCCGGTTCACCCGGCTCGTCCCACCCAACCCCCTCATCCTGAGGTGCCCCTTGCCTCGGCAAGGGGCCTCGAAGGAGGGCTCCAGCGTATCGCGCGATTCCTGGAGCCCTCCTTCGAGGGCGACGCTTCGCGTCGCCACCTCAGGATGAGGGACAGGATGGGATAAGCTCCGCACCGCGAGGGCCGAGGCTCACGCCCCCGGCGGCAGCGGGATCGGATAGAACCGCGCGCCCGCGGCCGCGGCCAGCACTTCCACCGCGCCGATGGTCGAGGCGCAGCCGGAGGCGTGGACCGCGTCCGTGGTGCGCAAGGTCGGCACGTGGGCGGTGAGCGGGCCGGGGCGCACGTCCGGCGGGCGCTGGCGGTGGCGGTCGGCGGCGAGCGTGATGCGGGTGACGCCGGTGGCGCGCAGCCATTCGAGCGCCGGGCGCATGTAAAGGTCGAGGGGATCGCGCGCGCCCGCGATCAGGCAGATTTCGCGGGCGGGCTCGATGTAGCGGGCGGCCCGCGCGATCGCCCAGATGCCGGCGAATCCCGTCTCGGCGCCGACCAGCACGAGGCGCCCGCCGCCGGGCCGGTAGGTGCCGTTCCCGAGAGGGCCCTTGGCCTTCACGACGAGGCCGGGCGCCGGGACGACGCCGAACAGCGCTTCGAGGTCCTCGGCGCACTCGCCGCGCAGATGGAACACCAGTTCGTTCAGCTCGCACCCGCCCTCGATACTGAGCGTCGGCGCGAGCGTCACCGGGCGCCCGCCCTCAAGGGTGAGGCAGACCTGATCGCCGGGCTCGAACGGCAGCCGCCGCTCCAGGACGACGACGAGTTGCAGCACGCGGGGGCCGAGCGCCGTCACGGCCTCGACGCTGCCGACGCGTCGCACCAGCGCGCGGGCCGGGGCCTTGGCGGGATGGACCAGGGGGGCGGCATCCTGCACCGTCAGAGCAGGGTTGTCCGCGCGCCGCGCCCGCGCCCTCAGGCGCCGGCCCGCGGGGGCGGCGCCCTGCCCCATGAGCAGGCCGCTCTGCAAACCCTGCATCGGCGCGATCACACCGTCGGCGAGCGCGGTCTCGAGGGAGGTGTCCCCCGGCGAGACCCGCAGGGTCTGGCCGTTCACCACGAGGGAGCAACGGGCGCTCAAGCGAGCACGCATGGCGGGCATCCCGCTCCGGATTCTTTTGAAGGGAAGGTGTGGGCCGTCAGAGCTTGCCGTGGATCAGGCGTCCGACCAGGGCGGCCCAGCGATCACGCTCGGCCCGCGCCTCGTCGCCGAGTTCGACGTCACCGAGGCCGAGGCTGGAGCGCAGGGCCTCGCTCTCGCGCCGCTCGGCGGCGAGCGCCGCCTTCATCATCAGGACTTCCATGCGCAGCCGCGCCACGTCGTCCGTCTCGGGCCGCACGGGCTCGGGGGCCGGCGCTTCCGTCTTGAGGACCGACATTGGGGGTTGGGCGGCGCCGGCGATGTGGGCGCGGATCGGACGCGCCATCAGGCGGCGCACCGCGTTGCCTCCGCTTCCCGGCTCCCTGCGTCTGTGCGCCTCGGTCATCGCTCATCCCCGGTCCGGTCGGGGCTGCACGCGAAGTACCCCCGAAACCTGAGCGTGACCATGCCGGCTTATGGTTAAGGGAGGTTTAAGCCGTTGCCGGAGCGACCGTATCAGGCCGCCTCCGGCGCCGCTCCGACGAGTTGGCGGGCCTGGAGCATGGTCATCGGCTCGCCGAAGGCCGCGCCTTGCGCGTAGTCGCAGCCGAGTTCCTGCAGCCCCTGCGCATCCTCTTCCGATTCCGCGCCCTCGGCGACGACGGCGAGGCCGAGTTCCTGCGCCATGCGGACGAGGGATCGCAGCATCGTGGTGCGGCCCTGGCCCATCTGGCGCACGAAGCTGTGGTCGATCTTGAGCGTGTCGAAGGGAAAGCGCTGGAGATAGGCCAGCGCCGAGTAGCCGGTGCCGAAATCGTCGAGGCACAGGCCCGCGCCGAGATCGTGGATGCGGGTCAGCATCTGGGCTGCGTATTCGGGGTTCTCCATCACCAGCCCCTCGCTCAGTTCCAGCTTGAGCGAGCCCGGCAGCACGCCGGTGCGGGCGATCACCGTCTTCACGTCGTGCAGGAGGTCGTGGCGCAGCAACTGGCGCGAGGAGACGTTGACGGAGGCGAAGATCGGCGGCTCGACATCGAGCGAGCGCTGCCACGCGGCGAGTTCCAGCGCGGTACGCTCGATGGCGAAGTTGCCGAGCGCGACGATGGCGCCGATCTCTTCCGCCACCGGCAGGAAGGTCGCGGGCGGGATGCGCCCGAGCTTCGGATGATCCCAGCGCAGCAGGGTCTCGAAGCCGGCCACGGTGCGGTCTTCGAGCCGCACGATCGGCTGGAACAGCACGCGGATCTCGTTGCGCTCCAGCGCCTTGCGCAGATCGGCCTCCAGCATCAGCCGGTCGGAGCGCTCGGTGCGCATGTTGGCGCGGAAGATCTCGATGCGGTCGCCGCCGCCGCGCTTGGCCTGGATCATCGCCATCTGCGCGCTCTTGACCACCTCGTCGCGCTTCGGCTGACCCGCATGGCCGGGCCCGGCCTCGTGCAGCGCCACGCCGACCGAGACCGTGAGGAACACCTCGCGGTCGGCGTAGGTGACCGGCGTGGCGATCGCCCGGCGGATCATCTCGGCGAAGGCGAGGATGCGGTCGGGCTCGCGCTCGGAGAGCAGGATCACGGCGAACTCGTCGCCCGCCACGCGGGCCAGCGTGTCCTGCGGGCGCAGGAGCCGCCCGAGCCGGCGCGACAGGGTGAGCAGGATCGAATCGCCCGCCGAGAGGCCGATGGCGTCGTTGATCGCCTTGAACCGGTCGATGTCGAGCACGATCACCGCAGGTTTCAGCCGGGCGTCCTGGCTCGCCAGCGCCAAAGCCGCATCGAGCCGGTCGTGCAGCAATTCGCGGTTCGGCAGGCCGGTGAGGCTGTCGTGCACGGCATCGTGCAGCAGGCGCTCCTCGGCGGTCTTGAGTTCGGTGACGTCGCTGATGGTGCCGACGATGCGGATCACCTCGCCGTCGGTGCCGATCACGGGGCGCGCCTTCAGGCGGTACCACGCATAGGGGCCGGCCGCCGAGCGCAGGCGGAAATCGTGGACGATGCGGCCGCGCCGCTCCTCGATCACCGTGTCGAGGGCCGCCGAGTAGCGCTCGACGTCGAAGGGATGGAGGAGACCCAGCCAGTTGGCGGCGGGGCCTTCCAGCGCGCCGCGCTTGAGGCCGAGCTGCGCCTCGATCTCGGGGCCGGCGAAGACGCGGTCGCCCGGCACGTCCCAGTCGAACACGATGTCGCCCGCGCCCATCAGGGCCAGCGCCCGGCGCTCGGTGTCGGAGACGAGGCTGTGGCTGAGGCCCCCGCCCGCGAAGGCGTGCTGCATCACGGTGAAGCCGATCAGCATGACGATGAGCACGAGGCCGCCGATCAGCGCCGGCTGGACGAGGTCCGAGCCGATCTGACCCGTGATGGCGAAGCCCGCCGCCACCACCCAGAACAGCAGCAGCAGCCACGTCGGCACCAGCAGGATCGCCCGGTCGTAGCCGTTGTGGACGGCCAGATACAGGATCAGCATCAGCCCGACGCCGGCCACCGCCGCGATCGAGATGCGCGCCACGCCCGCGGCCACCGGCGGATCGAACACCGCGAGCCCAACGAGGCCGGCGAGGAAGATCAGCCAGAAGAAGGCGACGTGGCTGTAGCGCACGTGCCAGCGCGACAAATTCAGGTAGGCGAACAGGAACACCAAGAGCGTGGCGCCGAGCACGGCCTCGGCCGAGGCCCGGTAGATGCGCTCCGCCCCCTCGGTGACGGGGAAGACGCGCTGCAGGAAGCCGAAATCGATGCAGGCATAGGCCAGCACCGCCCAGGACAGCGCGGCGGCGGCGGGAAAGATGATCGCGCCCTTCACGACGAAGATGATCGTCAGGAACAGCGCCAGCAGCCCGCTGATGCCGATGATGATGCCCTTGTAGAGCGTCAGCCCCGCGGTCTTCTTGCGGTAGGCGTCCTGGTCCCAGAGGTAGACCTGCGGGATGTTGGGACCCTTCAGCTCGGCGACGTAGGTGACCGTGGTGCCCGGATCGATGGTGATCAGGAACTGGTCGGCCTCCAGGCTCTCGTCGCGCTCGGGGCGGATGCCCTCGCTCGCGGTGATGGCGGCGATGCGCGAGCCGCCGAGATCGGGCCAGACCACGCCGGAGCCGACGAGGCGGAAATGCGGGGCGACCAGCAGCCGGTCGATCTGCTCGTCGGTGTCGTTGGTGAGCGCGAACACCATCCAGTCGGGCCGGGCGCCGGGCTCGCGCGCCTTGACCGCGATGCGCCGCACGATGCCGTCCTTGCCCGGCGCGGTCGAGATCTGGATCAGGTCGCCGTCCGAGCGGTAGCGCTCGATCATCGGCGTCAGGTCCACGGCGGGCGCGTCGAGGGTGACGCGCACGGCCTCCACCGCGTGGGCGGGCGAGAGGGCCCCGAGGAGGCCGAGCACGAAGCCGGCCAGAACCGTCAGGGCCGCGAGGGCCGGGGACAGGATGCGCAACGGGCTTTTCTTGGACCGGCGAGGCGGAGCGAGATGACGGCGAGTGCGGTCGGCCAGAGTCGTATCGGCGGGGCCCCGCCCCCGCAAGGCGCCCGCACGACGGCACGGGGCTCGGCCCACCGGCGATTGAGGCCCCGCGGCCCCAGCGGATCGCGCGCCTTTGCGGCCAAAACAAGCCGAGCCCTCGCCCGGCCGCGCCGCGGCGGGTAGAGCGGGGGGATGATCTTGGACGAAAGACGGCACGGCCCGACCCTCCCCCCTACGCATCTCGGGCTTGCCCGAGATGCGCAGCCTCTTGCCCAAGTCGGGCAAGCCCGACTTGGGTGGGGGAGGGTGCCTCGCGGATGCGGGGCGGGAGAGGGGGCGACGCTTCCGGAGATATCTGGACGAACGCGGCCAAGCGGCGGCGTCGCTCCCCTCTCCCGCCCCCCTTCGGGGGCCACCCTCCCCCACCTCAAGTCGGGCTTGCCCGACTTGAGCAAGCAGGATGCGGGTATCGGGCGAGCCCGATATCCGTTGGGGGGGAGGTATTGGGCGCGGTGGGTCGGGAATCCTGGCGCATGATCTTCGCCCCCCTCCTCGCCGTGCCGCTGGCGGCTGCCCTCTCGGCCGGCCTGATCGTGCTCCTGAAGCCCCTACTCCAACGCTACGCGCTCGCCCGCCCGAACGCCCGCTCCAGCCATAAAGTGCCGACCCCGCAGGGCGGCGGCATCGCCATCGTCGGCGCGGCGTTCATCGCGGCGGCGCTCCTGGCCGCCTTCCTCGGGATCGGCCCGCGCGGAACCGAGGGCGCGGCGCTCACCCTCGCCGTCCTCGTCCTCGCCGCCGTCGGCGCGATCGACGACATCCGGCCGCTGCCGGCCTCGCTGCGTCTCGTGGTGCAGGCCGGCGCCGTCGCCGCCGTGGTGGCGGTCGCGCCGGGGCGGCTCCTGCCGGAGGGGTTCGCGTGGCTCGAACTCCCCTTGGCCCTCGTGGCCGGCCTGTGGTTCGTCAACCTCGTCAACTTCATGGACGGGCTCGACTGGATGACGGTCGCCGAGTTCGTGCCGCTCACCGCCTTCCTCGCCGGTCTCGGTCTCGTCGGCGGCTACGCGCCCGAGCCGGCCCTGGTCGCGGGCGCCCTGCTCGGGGGCCTGTTGGGCTTCGCGCCGTTCAACCGGCCGGTGGCCCGCCTCTTCATGGGCGATGTCGGCTCGCTGCCGGTCGGGCTGATCGTGGCGTGGCTGCTGTTTCGGCTGGCCGCGGAGGGGGGGCTCGCCGCCGCGCTGATCCTGCCGCTCTACCCCGTGGCGGACGCGACGCTGACGCTGCTGTGGCGGCTCCGGCGCGGCGAGAAGGTGTGGCAGGCCCACCGCAGCCACTTCTATCAGGTCGCCACCGTGAACGGGTTTTCCGTGACGGGGGTGGTCGCCCGCGTCTTCGCCGTGCAGGGCGCGCTGGCCGGGCTCGCGCTGATCACCTTGCTTTGGCCGTCCTGGCCGGTCACGCTTTCTGGTCTCGCCGCTGCGGCGGGGCTCGTCGGGTGGCTGCTGCGTCTGTTCGCGACGCCGCGCCCGCACGCCATGAAGGGGGCAAGAGCTTGAGCGGAAAGCTGATCGCGCTGACGGGGGCGACGGGCTTCATCGGCCGCCACCTGCTCACGGCCTTGTCCGCCCGCGGCCACCGGGTGCGGGTGCTGCTGCGCCGGCCGGTGGAGGTGCCGGAGGGGGCGAGCGGCGCGGTCGTCGGCGATCTGGCGCGGCCCATGAACATGGCCGCCGCGCTCAGCGGGGTCGATGCCGTGGTGCATTCGGCGGGGCTCGCGCACGCCATGTCCGGCGCCCCCGAGGACGACTTTCGCACCTCCAACACCGAGGCCACGCGCAAGCTCGCCGAGGCGGCGCAGCGGGCGAGGGTCGGGCGCTTCGTGTTCCTGTCCTCGATCCGGGCGCAATCCGGCCCGAGCGCGGGCGCCCCGCTCACCGACGGGGACGCCCCGGCCCCGACCGACGCCTACGGCCGCTCGAAGCTCGCGGCGGAAGCGGCGCTGGCCGAGATCGGCCTCGACTGGGTCGCGCTCCGCCCGGTGCTGGTCTACGGCGCGGGCGTGAAGGGCAACATGGCCGCGCTGCTGCGGCTCGCCCGCGCGCCCTACCCGCTGCCGCTGGGAAGCTTGAGCGGGCGCCGCTCCCTCGTCTCGGTCGAGAGTCTGGCGGCGGCCGTCGCCGCCGCCCTCGACGCGCCGGGCCCGATCGGCCGCCCGCTGATCGTGGCCGATCCCGATCCCCTGACGCTGCCCGAGATGATCGCGGCGCTCCGCGCCGGCCTCGGCCGGGGGCCGGGCCTGCTGCCCTGCCCCACGCCGCTGATCGGGCTGGCCTGCCGCGCCACCGGCCGGCAGGAGGTTTTCGACCGCCTGTCGGGCTCGCTCGTCGCCCGCCCCGACGGACTGACGGCGCTCGGCTGGCAACCGGCGCAGGGCACGCGCGACGGGCTCGCCGCCCTGGCGCGGGCGGGCGGATAGGCGGGCCTGCGTTGGGAGCATAGGGAGCCCCGCCCGCCCGCAGGCGTCGCACACAGACCAAACCCTACATCCTCCGCCGGCGGCCGATCCGGCCGTTCCGGGAACCTGATCGATGCGGATCGCGATCGTCGGCGCCGGCATGGCGGGGTTGGCCTGCGGCCGGGCGCTGACTGAGGCCGGCCACGACGTCGCGCTGTTCGACAAGGGCCGCCGCCCCGGCGGGCGCATGGCCTCCCGGCAGACCGACACGCCGCTCGGGCCCGCCGGCTTCGATCACGGCGCGCAGTACCTGACCGCCCGCGACCCCGGCTTTCGCGCCGAGCTGGAGGCGTGGCGCGCCAAAAAAATCGTCGCACCCTGGCCGGCGGCGGGGCCGGAGGCCTGGGTCGGCGTGCCGGACATGAGCGCGCCGCTGCGGGCCATGGCCGACGGGCTCCCGATCCGCTGGAGCCACCGCATCGAAATTCTTGCGCGCGAGACCGAGGGTTGGCGCCTGCGCGGCCAAGAGTTCGACGCGGGCGGCTTCGACGCCGTGCTGACGGCGCTCCCCGCCGAGCAGACCGCCGCCCTCCTGCACGAGGCCGCCCCCGAGATCGCCGCGACGGCCGCGGCCACGCCGTCCGAGCCCTGCTGGACCGCGATGGCGGCCTTTTCCGAGAGGCTCGACGGGATTCCCGACACCCTTCGCTCCGAGGGCGACGTGGCCTGGGCGGCGCGCGACAGCGCCAAGCCGGGCCGCGGCGGTCCCGAGGCCTTCGTGATCCAGGCCTCGGCCGCATGGTCGCGCGAGAACCTCGAACGCTCCGCCGAGGACGTGGCGCGCGACCTCCTCACCCGCTTCTTCGAAGCCGGCGGCGCGACCCCGGTCGCGCCCGCCCACCTCGCCGCCCATCGCTGGCGCTACGCCGCCTCGGGCAAGGCCGGGCGCGACAGGCTGTGGGACCCCGCCCGCGGGATCGGCGCCTGCGGCGACTGGCTGATCGGGCCCCGGATCGAGAATGCGTGGCTGTCCGGGCACCGCCTCGCCGCCGCGCTCGGGCGGTGAGGCGGGACGAGTTAGCGCACCCCGCCGCTCGCCGCGATATCCTCGCCGGTCACCCAGCGGGCGTCGTCGGAGGCCAGGAACGCCACCACGCCGGCGATGTCGTCGGGCTGGCCGGCGCGGCCGAGCGGCGTCTGCGCGACGATGCCGGCCTCCATCTCCGAGCCGACGATGCCCGCCGTCTGCGCGCCCTCGGTCACGACGAAGCCGGGGCTGACGCCGTTGACCCGGATGCGGCGCGGCGCCAACTCGTTGGCCAGCACGCCGGTAATGGCGTTGAGCGCGCCCTTGGTCGCGGTATAGGCGGCCGAGGTCGGCATGTTCACGAGCGTCGCCGCCGAGGAGATGTTGACGATGCTGCCGCCCTCGCCGAGGTGCCGGGCCGCCGCCCGCGTCGTCAGCAGCACGCCGAGCACGTTCACGTCGAACAGCCGGCGGTAATGCGCTTCGGTCACCTCCTCGATGGGGGCGAATTCGTACACGCCGGAATTGTTGACGAGGATGTCGAGGCGGCCGAACTCCCGCACCGCCGCCGCGATCAGGCCCTCGGCCTGCTCGCCCTTCGACACGTCGCCCTGCACCGCGACGGCCCGGCCGCCTTCCGCGGCGATGGCCGCGACGACGGCGTCGGCGCCGGCCTTGCTCGACGCGTAGTTGACGACGACCGAAGCGCCGTCCCGCGCCAGCGCCTTGGCGATGGCCGCGCCGATCCCCTTGGAGGCCCCCGTCACCACGGCGACCTTGCCTGCGAGCTTCGACATCCGTGCTATCCTTTTCATGGGCCGGCGCCGGAACGGTCGCCTTTGTCCCATAGTTCGGAAATTCGGAACTAACGGAGCGCCGTTCAAGCCTCCATATGGATGAATGATGCGACCGTTGTTTCACCCTGCGATTGAGGACGTGCGCCCCGAGGCGATCCTGCACGCGCTGGCCGACCCGGCCCGCGCCGCGATCTTCGCCAGCATCACCCAGGCCGGCTGCGTCCAGGCCTGCGCGGCGCTCGCGTCGCTGGGCGAGCGGGTAATCCCGAAATCCTCGCTGTCGGCCCATTTCAAGGTGCTGCGCGAGGCCGGCCTGATCCGCAGCGAGCGCCACGGCGTCGAGATGCGCAACCACTCGCGCTGTGCCGAGGTGGAGGCCCGCTTTCCCGGGCTGCTCGCGGCGATCCTGAACGCCTATGCCGGGGTGAAGGGGTGCACGGCGCCGTAGGCCGGACTTCTACAGGGTAGCCGCTACGGCTAGTGCCGGTGCGGCGGGCACCTCCGCCTTCGGCACGGCGCCCGCCCGATGCCGGAAATCGGGAATCGCCTCCTCGAACACCGCCTCGGCCGCAGCCCGGTCGCCGGTCTCCACGGCGGCGTGCAGGCGACGAATCCAGCCCTCCAGCACGGTGCGGTCGGCGAAGACGGGCTTGGCCGCCATCACCCCGTCGATGCCGTCGAGCTGGACCCGCGGCTCCTCGCGGGCGAACAGAATTTCGTTGAGGCGCTCGCCCGGCCGCGCGCCGGTGACCTGGATCTCGATGTCCTCGCCGGGCTCGAAGCCGGCGAGCCGGATCATCCGCTCGGCGAGTTCGCGGATGCGCACCGGCTGGCCCATCTTGAGGACGTAGACCGCCGCGCGCTGCTCGCCGGTGGCGCCGCGGCCTTCCGCGTCGGCGTGGGAGGCCGCGGTCAGCACGAGGTCGGAGGCCTCGCGCACGGTCATGAAGTAGCGCACCATCTCCGGGTGGGTGACGGTGACCGGCCCGCCGCGGGCGATCTGCGCCTTGAACACCGGCACCACCGAGCCGGCCGAGCCCAGCACGTTGCCGAAGCGCACGGCGATGAGGCGGGTGGCCTGCGCGCCGGACTGCTCGGCGTCCAGCGCCTGCGCCACCATCTCGGCGAAGCGCTTGGTGACGCCGAGCTGCGACACCGGCTCGATCGCCTTGTCGGTCGAGATCATCACCAGCGCCCGCGCCCCCGCGGCCACCGTCGCCTCGGCCACGTTGATCGAGCCGAACACGTTGGTCTTGATGCCCTCGGCCCAGTCGCGCTCCAGATACGGCACCTGCTTGAGCGCGGCGGCGTGAAACACGTGGGTCGGCCGGAACGCGGCGATGACCGCCGACAGCCGCTCGCGGTCGCGGATGTCGGCAATCGTGCCCTGCACGTCGGCCTCGGCCTGGAGCAGGGTCGGGCTGTTGAGGACGCCGTGGAGCGCCGGCTCCGAATTCTCGATGACGAGGAGCGCCGAGGCACCGAAGGCGACCGCGCGGGCGCAGATCTCCGAGCCGATGGAGCCGCCGCCGCCCGTCACCACCACGCGGGCGCCGGACAGGAAGCCTTCGAGGCGCGGCCGGTCGATGGCCACCGTCGGCCGCAGCAGCAGGTCCTCGATCTCCAGCGGCGCGAGTTCGGCGTCGCGCATGCCCTCGCCGAGGCTGGTGACGCGGGCGAGCGGCAGCCCCAGGCGCCGGGCGCGGGCGATGAGGTCGTCGGGCTCGGATTCCGGCGCCAGCGCGGAGGGCGTCGCCACGAGGCGGCGCACCGGCAGGCCGCGGTTGGCCAGATCGGCCACCACCTGTTCGAGATCGCGGAAGCCGCCGAGCACGGGCACGCCGCGCATCATCTGCCCGGCCTCGTCGGCCCGCGGTGAGAGGATGCCCTTGGGCGAGAGCCGCTTGACCGAGCCGGATTCGATCGCCCGCAGCACCGTCTCGATGTCGGCGCCGCGCCCGAGCAGCAGCGTCGGCGTGGTCGCCGTCCGCGCGTGGCTCTGCCGGGAGCGGGCGTATTTCAGGTAGCGGAACGCCAGCCGCGGCCCGCCGAGCAGGAAGACCTGCAGCACCCAGTAGAGCAGGATCGCGATCTTGCCGAAGAAGTAGAACCCGTGGAGGTTGGCCGAGACCAGCACGTAGTCGAGCACCAAGAGCGTCAGCGCCATGACGCTGGCGGCCCGCACGATGCCGGCGAGATCGGGCAGCGAGGCGAAGCGCCACTTGGTGCGGTAGAGCTTGAACCACGCGTAGATCAGCCCGGCATAGGCCAGGAACGGCGGCAGCAAGAGCGGCAGCGCGTGCAGGCGCTCGGCCAGCAACTCGCCTTGGAAGCGGAAGACGAAGGTCAGCACCACGGCCGCCGCGGTGGCGGCGAGATCGTGGGCGACCATCACCGCCGTCTTGAGGGTGCGCTTCTGCATGGTGCTTTTGTCGGGGACGCGGGGCGGTATCGGCGCGCCCTCGCCCCGTGTCAACGAGAGGGGTTCAGGCGACCGAGCGCTTGGCCCGCTCAAGCGCCGCGTCGGCTTCGCCCAAGTCCGGGGCGTCGATATGGCGGTAGCGCGCCTGGATCAGGCCGAAGGCTCCGAAGGCGAAGTGGCCCGCGGCCACCACCGCCAGCAGCACCCAGCCGTAGGGCTGGGCGCGCAACGCCGCGAAGGCGCCGGACAGGCCGTGCGCCTCGGACGGCCCCTGCGTCCAGGCCGCGGTGGCGAGGAAGCCCGCGATGAGGAGGAACACCACCGCGCGCGCCGCGTAGCCGAACCGGCCGAGCGGCTTGGCCCAGCGCTCGCTCCCGCCCGGCAGCGACAGCCGGTCGGTCACGTCGCCGGTCCAGGCCTTTTTCGCGTAGGCGAGCCCGGCCGCCGCCACGCCCGCTGCCGCGAGCCCGACGAGCCAGGGCCCGAACGGCTGGCGCAGCAGCCACGCGGTCCAGTCCTGCACGCCGTCGCCGCCGGCCGAGGCCCGGCCGATGCCGAAGGCGAGCCGCCCGGCGGTCAGCGCGAGGCCGGCATAGATGACGGCGCTGATGAGATGCGCTCCGCGCACCGCCAGCGCCTTGGCCGAGTTGCCGCGCCGGTCGGCGTCGGTCACGCCCTCGACGAGACGCCATAGGGCGAAACCCGCGAGCCCGAGCGCGATCAGCCCGACGATGACGGCGCCGAACGGCCCGCCGAGCACCGCCCGCAGCGCGCCCTTGCTATCGCCGGCCGAACCGCCCTGGCCGAGTGCGGCCAGCAGCGCCAGCACGCCGACGACGCAGTAGACGAACCCGCGGGCGCCGAAGCCGAAGCGGGCGAGATGTTCGAGGGCGTTGTCGTCCCGGCTCCAACCCATCCCGGTCGATGCCATCGCGCTTATTCGCGCTCGCGCGCGGGCTTACCCGCCAGCGCCACGTAGAAGCCGAGCCCGTCGCCGGACGGCAGCGTCTGCAGCCGGTCGATCCAGCCGCGGCGCTTGGCCTCGAGCAGCAGCCGCCCGACCGGCTGGAACAGCGTCTCGCCCCCGCCCTCGGGGGGCGCGGCGAGGCGCACCGCCACCGTCTTGCCCTTGGCGAAGCGGCTGCGCTCCAGCATGTCGCCGATGGAGGCCTCCGCCGTCGCCCGGTTGGCCTCGCGCAGGTCGAGCACGGATTCGGCGTCGGTGACGCCGAGGGAGCCGCGCAGCTTGTTGGCATAAAAGTCTTCGAAATGGGGCAAGGGCGGAGCGCTCGCGTCAGAAGTCGATGTCGTCGTAGATGTCGGCAACGGCGAGCCGGCCGCCGAGTTCGGGCAGATCGATGCGCGCGTCGCGCCCCCGGACTTCCTGGGCCCAGGCACCCTGCGCGTCGCGCCGCCAAGCCTCAACGCACGGCGCGTCCTGATCGACCAGCAGAAATGCGTCGAGCGAGGCGATGGTTCGATAGAACGCGGCCTTGGGCCCACGGTCGCGACTCACGGTCGAGGGTGAGACCACTTCGGCCACGAGGATCGGATCGCGGGCGTAGCCGTGGTCCAGCACGGGACCGCAGCGGACCAGCACGTCGGGGATCGGCGCGAACCTGTCCACGGCGTCGCTCAGCACGGCGATGCCGGGGATCGCGCGGCCGCCCTTGGCGCGGGCGAGCGGCGCGAGTTGCCGGAGCAGGTTCATGACGATCATCTGGTGCTGCTCGCCCGGCGGCGGCGCGAGCACGGGTTCGCCGTCGATGAGCTCCCAGCGCTCCTCGTCGGGCCGATCCGCGACCCATACCTGATACTCCGCAACCCCCATGCCGGGGTCGCGCCGAACGGCGAGCGCCATCGAGAGGCCTCCGAGACGAGGCGATGCTAGCACCCGGTTCGGGCGAGGCAAACGCGGGACGGATCAGAGGTCGATCCCGTCGTAGACGTCCGCCACCGCAAGGGCGCCGCCCAGTTCGGGTAGGTCGATCGTCTCGCCGGAGCCGGCGAACCGTAGGGTCCATTCAGCCTCGCGGCGCCAAACCTCAATCCGCTCCTCGTCCGGATAGATCAGCAGGAGCGTCTGAAGGGACGGGACCGATTGGTATAAATCCGCCTTGTATCCGCGGTCGTTGTTCATGGTGGAGGGTGAGAGGACTTCGGCCACGAGCAGCGGATCGCGCACGTAGCCGTCCTTTAGTGCGGCTCCGCAGCGGACCAATGCATCCGGGATCGGCGCGTAGTCGTCGAACGCCTCGCTCAGGACGGCGAGGTTGGACAGGGCCCAGCAGCCCCGCGGGCGGGCGAGGCGACGCAGGGCCGCTTCGAGATTCGAGACGATCTGCTGATGCCGGTAAGCCGGCGGCGCCATCAGCACCGGCGCGCCGTCGATCAACTCCCAGCGCTCGTCCTCGGGCCGAGCGGCGACCCATTCCTTGTATTCCGCGACCCGCATGCGGGTGTCCCGCCGAACCGCCACGGCCATCGCCGATCCTCCGGATGAGCCAGTGGAGGCTAGCAGCCGATCGGGGGGCAGCCAATGCGGGTGCCGACGCTCAGAGGTCGATCCGCTTGTAGACATCCGCCACGGCGAGAAAGCCGCCCAGTTCGGGTAGATCGATCCGCTCGTCGGCTCTGGCGAGCTGCATCGTCCAGCTGGGTCCCCGCCGCCACACTTCGATCCGCGCTTCGTCCTGCTCGATCAGCAGGAGGGTCCGAAGGGACGGGATCGATTGATAGAAGCGCGCCTTGAGCCCGCGGTCGTTGATCAGGGTGGAGGGCGAGAGGACTTCGGCCACCAGCAGCGGATCGTCGGCGTAGCCGTCCGGCAGTTCGGCCCCGCAGCGGACGAGCGCGTCCGGGATCGGCGCGTAGTCATCGAACGCCTCGCTCAGGACGGCGAGGCCGGATTGCGCCCAGCATCCCCGCGGATCGGCGAGGTCGCCGAGCGCCCGAAGGAGGTTGTAGACGATGCGGTGATGACGGTCCTTGGCGGGCGCCATCAGCACCGGCGCGCCGTCGATCAGCTCCCAGCGCTCGCCCTCGGGCCGGGCGGCGACCCATTGCTTGTAGTCCGCGACCCGCATGGGCGGATCGCGGCGGACGGCGACGGCCATCGTGTGAGCCTCCGCATGAAGGCCCTCACCCTAGCATCGCGGGGCCGCCCTGTCGCGGGCGGCCCCCTCATTACCTCAGCGGTGCACGAGCACGTTGCGGAACTGCCAGGGATCGCTCGTGTCGATGTCCTCCGGGAATAGGCCGGGGCGGTCGGTGAGCGGGGTCCAGTCGGTGTACACGCCCACCACCGGGCCGAGATACGGCGTCTGCACTTCGAGGCAGCGGCGGAAGTCGATCTCGTCGGCCTCGACGATGCCGGCCTCCGGGTTCTCCAGCGCCCAGACCATGCCGGCGAGCACGGCCGAGGTCACCTGCAGGCCGGTGGCGTTCTGGTAGGGGGCGACGCGGCGGGTCTCCTCGATGGAGAGCTGCGAGCCGTACCAGTAGGCGTTCTTCCTGTGGCCATAGAGCAGCACGCCGAGCTCGTCGATGCCGTCGACGATCTCGTTCTCGTCGAGGATGTGCTGCGTCTCCTGCACCTTGCCCGCGTTGCCCCACATCTCGTGCAGCGAGAGCACGGCGTCGTTGGCCGGGTGGTAGGCGTAGTGGCAGGTCGGGCGGTAGACCGGCTCGCCGTTCTCGCGCACCGTGTAGTAGTCCGAGATCGAGATCGCCTCGTTGTGGGTGACGAGGAAGCCGAACTGCGCGCCCACCGTCGGCACCCAGGTGCGGACGCGGGTGTCGGCGCCAGGCTGGAGCAGGAAGATCGCGCAACGCGAGCCCTTGGTCTGGCCTTCGGCGTTGTCCGGCTTCCATGTCTCGTGCGTGCCCCAGCCGAGTTCGGCCGGCTGGTTGCCCTCGGACACGAAGCCCTCGACCGACCACGTGTTGACGAACACGCCCATCGGCTTCGGGTGCTTGGCGCGCTGGGTGTCGCGCTCGGCGATGTGGACGCCCTTGACGCCGACCTTGTGCATCAGCGCGGCCCATTCCTCGCGGGTCCTGGGCTCGGGATCGGTGACGCCAGTGTCCTGGGCGATGTTGAGCAGCGCCTGCTTGACGAACCACGACACCATGCCGGGGTTGGCGCCGCAGCACGACACCGCGGTCGGGCCGCCCGGCGCGGCGCGGCGGGCGTCGAGGATGTTTTCGCGGAGCGCATAGTTGGTACGGTCGGCCTGGGTCAGGCCCTTGTCGAAGTAGAAGCCGGCCCAGGGCTCGGCCACCGTGTCGATGTAGAGCGCGCCGAGTTCACGGCAGAGTTCGAGGATGTCGCGCGAGGAGGTGTCGACCGACAGGTTCACGCAGAAGCCCTGGCCGCCGCCCTCGGTCAGCAACGGGGTGAGGACGTCGCGGTAGTTCTCCTTGGTCAGCGCCACCTGCTCGAAGCGCAGGCCGTGCTGATCGGCCAGCGCCTTGTGCGCGTCGGAGGGCTCGACCACCGTGAAGCGGTTCTTGTCGTACTCGAAATGCCGCTCGATCAGGGGAAGCGTGCCGCGACCGATCGAGCCGAAGCCGATCATCACGATCGGGCCGGTGATGCGGCCGTGGACGGGCCAATCCTGCTTCTGACCGTCGGACATGGTGGAACGCTCCTCGTCGGGCTGCTCGGGGTGTGAGAGCGGCGTGAGTGATGCCTGGAAATGACGAGCGGATGACGGTTACGCGCCGCGCGGTCAACCGGGCGAGCCACGAGAGTGTTGCAAAACTGTGAAGGTCTGGAGGCACCGGCATGAGCCCAGCGCAGGCCTGCGGCGGACATCGCGTGGGGCCCACTCGGCCCGGAAGCGCTTACATTGCACTGCAACAAGGGAGCGACGCCCAGGGCCCACCATAAACCAGGGGACCTGATCCATGCTGACCATCCTGACCGCCCAGCCCGTCCACCCCGAGGTCGAGCCGATCGACCGTGATCCGGGCATCATCACCCTCTTCGCCGCCCTTCTGCGCTCCGCCCGCCGGACCAAGGGCGACCGCGCCGGCGAAGGCATCGGCCTGTTCGCCTCGTCCACGGCCTGGCCGCACAACGAGCGCTGATTTCTTTTCGGATGCCACGGCGTGGCCGAGCGATCGGCAACGCCGTAGGTCTATCCAACCCCATCCCCTCATCCTGAGGTGCGCAGCCGAAGGCGGAGCCTCGAAGGAGGGCTCCAGGGATCGCGCACTCCGCTGGAGCCCTCCTTCGAGGCCTCCGCTTCGCTACGGCACCTCAGGATGAGGGTGTGGGTGGGAGAGGCGTCGAAACGCAAAGCGGGCAGGGGAGGCGTCGCCTCCCCTGCCCGCTTTGCGTTTCCGATCAATCCGTAGGCGTCAGCCCAGCTTCACCTGCCAGATCTCCTCGGCGTATTCCCGCATCGAGCGGTCGGAGGAGAACCACGCCATCCGGGCGGTGTTGAGGATGGCGGTGCGCCACCACTGGGCCGGGCGGCGCCACGCGGCGTCGATCTCGCGCTGGACGCGCCAGTAATCGTCGAAATCGACCGTGGTCAGGTAGCGGTCGCGGTGGCGCAGCTCGTCGATGAGCGGCGCGAAGCGGCGCGGCTCGTCGGGCGAGAAGACGCCGCTGCCGATGGCGTCGAGCGCCGCGGCCAGACGCGGCGAGGCCGAGATCGCCTTATTGGCGTAGGCCGGCTCGTCGATGCGGGCGAGCACCCCTTCGGCGTCGAGGCCGAAGATGAAGATGTTCTCCGCGCCGACATGGTCCTTGATCTCGATGTTGGCCCCGTCGAGCGTGCCGATGGTGAGCGCGCCGTTGAGCGCCAGCTTCATGTTGCCGGTGCCCGACGCCTCCATGCCCGCGGTCGAGATCTGCTCCGACAGGTCGGCGGCCGGGATGATCACTTCCGCCAGGCTCACCGAGTAGTTCGGCAGGAACACGACCTTGAGCTTGTTGCCGACATCCGGATCCTCGTTGACGACTTTCGCGATGTCGCCCGCGAGCTTGATGATGAGCTTGGCCTGGACGTAGCTCGGTGCCGCCTTGCCGGCGAAGATCTTGACCCGGGGCGTCCAGTCCTTGTGGGGCGCCTTCTTGATCGCTTGGTAGAGGGCGACCGTCTCGACGAGGTTGAGCAGCTGGCGCTTGTACTCGTGGATGCGCTTGATCTGCACGTCGAACAGGGCGGTCGGATCGACCGCGATGCCGGTGCGCTCGGCGATCACCTGGGCGAGGCGCTTCTTGCGCAGCTTGCGCACCGCCGCGTAGCGGGTGCGGAACTCGGCGTCGTCGGCGTAGGGGACGAGCTTCGTCAGCTCGGTCGGATCGTCGAGCACCCCCGCGCCGATCGTCTCGACGGCGAGCTTGGTCAGTTCCGGGTTGGCGTTGTGCAGCCAGCGGCGGAAGGTGATGCCGTTGGTCTTGTTGACGATCTTTTCCGGCTCGATCTCGTGGAGATCCTTGAACACCGTCGACTTCAACAGGTCGCTGTGCAGCGCCGAGACGCCGTTGACCCGGCGCGAGCCGTGGAAGGCGAGCGGTCCCATGCGCACGCGCCGACCGTGCGACTCGTCGATGAGCGAGACGGCGGCGATGTGGGCCGCGCCGCCCTTGGCGTTCTTGCTCTGCGCTTCGAGGTGCAGCCAGTTGATCAGGTAGATGATCTGCATGTGGCGCGGCAGCAGCCGCTCCATCAGCTCCACCGGCCACGTCTCCAGCGCCTCGGGCAGGAGGGTGTGGTTGGTGTAGTGCAGGGTGTTGGAGGTGATCTGCCACGCGTCCTCCCAGAGGAACTCGTGCTCCTCCAGCAGGATGCGCATCAGCTCCGGCACCGCGATGGCCGGGTGCGTGTCGTTGAGCTGGATCGCGGCGTGGTCGGGCAGCGTGCGTAAGCTGCCGCGCTCGGCCACGTGGCGCCGCACGAGGTCCTGCAGCGAGGCCGAGGTGAAGAAGTATTCCTGGCGCAGGCGCAGTTCCTGCCCCTCGGCCGACGAGTCGCTCGGATAGAGCACCCGCGAGATCGCCTCGGCCCGCGCGCGACCGGCCACCGCGCCGACATGGTCGCCCGCGTTGAAGCGGGCGAGTTCCACGGGGGCGTCCGACTCCGCTTTCCACAGGCGCAGCATGTTGACGTGCTTACCCCGCCAGCCGACCACCGGGATGTCGTAGGCGACCGCGTTGACGGTCTCGGCCGGGTGCCAGTGGCGGCGGATGTGATGGTCGCCGTGGCTCGTCATGGTGACGTGGCCGCCGAAGCCGATCTTGTAGGTCGATTCCTGGCGGGCGAACTCCCACGGGTTGCCCTCGGCGAGCCACGTCTCCGGCGCCTCGCGCTGCCAGCCGTCCTCGAGCGACTGGCGGAAGATGCCGTGATCGTAGCGGATGCCGTAGCCGATCGCCGGGATCGACAGGCTCGCCATGCTCTCCATGAAGCAGGCCGCCAACCGCCCGAGGCCGCCGTTGCCGAGCGCGGCATCGGGCTCGGCCCCCTCGACCTCGCCGAGATCGACGCCGAGGTCGCGCAGCGCCTGCTTGGTGGCCTCGACGAGGCCGAGATTGTTCATCGCGTCCGACAGCAGACGGCCGATGAGGAATTCGAGCGAGAGATAATAGACCCGCTTGTCCGGCACGGTGCCGGCCTGCCCCTCGTGGCAGGCATCGACGATCCGGTCGCGCAGCGCCAAGGCGGTCGCGGCGAACCAGTCGCGGTCGCGCGCGCTCTCCGGCGTCTTGCCGAGCACGTAGATCAGCTTGGCGCGGATGTCCTCGCGCAGCGCCACCACGGGATCGCGGTCGTCGGCGGAGCGCGGCTTCACATATGTGGCTGCGGCCTTCGCCGGTTTCGCGGAAGAAACGGATGCCTCCGCATCGCCGTTCCGGAGAACGGACAAAGCTTCGTTCAGCACTGGACCAACCCCCTTCGTCGCAGCCGATTCGATCGGTGATGTGATCGGACCCTGCCCGCTTCTTGCGGCAGGACGAGGTCCGACAACCCTGCGCCCGCATGGTGTTGCGGATGCAGGGGCTTGTCGAGACACATGCGGGCGGAGATCACCTTTGCAAACGTCGTGCCTGCACGCCTGTGTCCTTGTCGACACAAGGGTCCGGCTCCGCACGGTCCCGAGGCGCCGAAATGCGGCCGCCCGCTTGAAGGCAGCCTGAACGGCCCTACCCCACCCCCGAGAGAAGGCGCGTCGTCGGGCCGGTCCCGAGAAGAGCGCCGAGGAGGTCCGATGGCCGAAGCGATCTGGTGGAAGAGCGGGACCGTCTATCAGGTCTATCCGCGCTCGTTCCAGGACACGAACGGCGACGGCGTCGGCGACCTGCCCGGCATCACGGCGCGGCTCGACCATCTGGCGTGGCTCGGCGTCGATGCGGTGTGGATCTCGCCCTTCTTCCGCTCGCCCATGGCCGATTTCGGCTACGACGTGGCCGATTACTGCGCCGTCGATCCGCTGTTCGGCACGCTCGACGATTTCGACGCGCTGATCGCCGAGGCGCATCGGCGCAAGCTGCGGGTGATCCTCGATTTCGTGCCGAACCACTCCTCGATCGAGCATCCGTGGTTCGCGGAGAGCAGGGCGAGCCGGACTTCGCAAAAGCGCGACTGGTACATCTGGCGCGATCCGAGCCCCGACGGCGGACCGCCGAACAACTGGCTCTCGAATTTCGGCGGCCCGGCCTGGACTAAGGATGAGGCGACCGGTCAATATTACTACCACGCCTTCCTGAGCCAGCAGCCGGACCTGAACTGGCGCAACCCGGCGGTGCGCGCGGCGATGCACGACGTGCTGCGCTTCTGGCTGGAGCGGGGCGTCGACGGCTTCCGCGTCGACGTGATCTGGCACCTGATCAAGGACGAGGGGTTTCGCGACAACCCGGTGAATCCGGACTTCGCGGCCGACCGGCCGGGCATCGAGCGGTTCTCGCAGGTCTATTCCTGCGACCGGCCGGAGGTGATCGAGGTGATCGCGGGCATGCGCAGCGTCCTGCGCGAATACGGCGAGCGGGTGCTGATCGGCGAGATCTACCTGCCGATCGAGCGGCTGGTGGCCTATTACGGCCCCGACCTCACGGCGGCCGACCTGCCGTTCAACTTCCAGCTCCTGGAAACGCCCTGGCGGGCCGACGCGGTGGCGGCGCTGGTGGCCGAGTACGAGGCGGCGCTGCCCGAGGGCGGCTGGCCGAACTGGGTGCTGGGCAACCACGACCGGCCGCGCATCGCCGCCCGCGTCGGCGAGGCGCAGGCGCGGGTCGCCGCGATGCTGCTCCTCACCTTACGCGGCACGCCGACGCTCTATTACGGCGACGAGATCGGCGTCAGTCACGTGCCGATCCCGGCGGACCGGGTGCAGGACCCGTGGGAGAGGAACGAGCCCGGCCACGGCCGCGACCCCGTGCGCACGCCGATGCAGTGGGACGAGGGCGCGAACGCGGGCTTCAGCACCGTGGAACCCTGGCTGCCGCTGACGGCGGATCACGAGCGGCGCAACGTCGATGTCCTGCGCGACGATTCCCGCTCGATCCTGACGCTCTACCGTCGCCTGCTCTCGCTGCGGCGCGATCACCCCGCCCTCTCGGTCGGCGGCTGGCGCGGCCTCCCGCTCGCACCGGATCTGGCCGCGGAGGTGTTCGCCTACGAGCGGCTCGAGGGTGCCGAAACCTTGCGCATCCTGCTCAATTTCGGAGGCGCCGAGCACGCGGTGCCGCTCGACGGCGGGCGGGACTGGACGGTCCTGCTCTCGACCCGTCCGGGCCGGGCGGGCGAGACCGCCCGCGCGGCGCTGACGCTGGCACCGGACGAGGGCGTGGTGCTGCGCGCCGATCCGTCCAGATGAGGCGGCACGCGCCCGGCGCATGCGCGCCATGATGCAACGGCGTGCACTCGGCCAACAATCTTCATCTGAACATGGCCTGAATTGTGCGATGCAACGGAACAAGGTGCCTTCCGGAGCATTGTGATGCTGAGCGCGGCGGTAACGGCCCACACGGTCCGGATGCGGCGTGAAGGGCGTAAGGGCGAGTCCATGGCATACGTCGATCTCGGTGAGCTGCCGGCTGCCGAGGTAACGCCGTTCCCGTCCTTCGCACCTGCACCACAGACCGACCACTCCCTCCTTCCCCGCATCCTGTTCGCCACCCCCGAGATGGCGGATTTCGTGAAGACCGGCGGCCTCGGCGAGGTCGCGGGTGCGCTGCCGCGCGCGCTGCGGCGCCACTACGATGTGCGCGTGCTGATCCCCGGCTACGCCTCGGTCATCGCCGGCCTGCAGAACTTTTCGACCATCGCCCGGATGGGCGCCTTCGCCGGCGTACCGGCCTGCGAACTCGGCTACGGCACCACGCCGGACGGGCTCGGCGTCTACGCGCTGGTCGCTCCCGACCTGTACGAGCGCGACGGCACGCCCTACGGCGACGCCGAGGGCGATTTCGGCGACAACGACATCCGCTTCGCCCGGCTCGGCCGCGCGGCGGCCGAACTCGCCGCCGGGCTCGACCCGTTCTGGTCGGCCGACCTGCTGCATCTCAACGACTGGCAGACGGCGCTGGCCCCGGCCTACATGGCATGGCTCGGCATCCGCCGCCCGAGCGTGCTGACGATCCACAACCTCGCCTATCAGGGCCTGTTTCCGCGCGACAACCTCGGGCGGATCGGCGCGCCGGACTACGCCTTCCAGATGGACGGCGTGGAATTCTACGGCCAGCTCTCGTTCCTGAAGGCCGGGCTCTACCACGCCTCGCACGTCACCACGGTGAGCGACACCTACGCCCGCGAGATCACCACGGCCGAGGGCGGCTGCGGTCTCGACGGCCTGCTGCGCACCCGCGCCGCGCAGGGGCGCCTCACCGGCATCCTCAACGGCATCGACGAGAGCTGGGATCCGCGCACCGACCCGCATCTCGCCACGCCCTTCGAGGCCGACGACTGGAAGGGCAAGCGTGCCAACGCCGACGAGGTGCGCAAAGCTTTCGGCATGGCGGTCTCGCGCGGGCCGCTCTTCGCCATCGTCTCCCGCCTCGTCCACCAGAAGGGCATCGACCTCAGCTTGGCTGCCGCCGAATCCATCGTCGCCGAGGGCGGACAGCTCGTCGTCATCGGCCAGGGCGAGGGCCGGTTCGAGGAGGCGCTGCGCGACCTCGCCGGGCGCCACCCCGACAACGTCGGCGTCCATGTGGGTTTTCGCGAAACCGAGGCGCGAAGAATCTTCGCCGGCAGCGACTTCCTGCTGATGCCGTCGCGCTTCGAGCCCTGCGGGCTCGCCCAGATGTACGCCCAGCGCTTCGGCTCCCTGCCGATCGTGCGCCGCACCGGCGGCCTCAACGACACCGTCGAGGACGGCGTGACCGGCTTCACCTTCGCCGACGCCTCGCCCCGCGGCCTGAATTCGGCGATCCGGCGCGCCTTCGAGACCTTCGGCCAGAAGAAGCGCCTCAACGCCATGCGCCGCACCGCGATGTCGCGCGAGTTCGGCTGGGACCGCGCCGCGCTCAACTATTGCGGCCTCTATTCCCGCGCCTTCGGCAACAACGCCGCCCGGCGCTGGAAGGCGGCCTGATCATCGCCACCTGCGCAACGGAGCGGCGTCTGCCGCGTTGAGCGGCCATGGATGCAATGGTGGCGGTCCCGCGCAGCAATCCTCTGATCCGCAAGCTGCGGCACGGCGTCGATCTCGATGACGGCGACCGCTCGCTCCTCGCCGGGATGTTCCGACCGGGGCGCACCCTGGAGCCGCAGCAGGACATCGTCCGCGCGGGCGAGCCGGCACCGGGCGTCCACCTCGTCGTCGAGGGCTTCGCCTTCCGCTACAAGCTCGTCGGCGACGGGCGCCGCCAGATCCTCGGCCTGCTCCTGCCGGGCGATTTCTGCGATCTGCAATCGATCGTGCTCGGCCCCTCCGACCACTACATCGCCGCGCTGACCCCCTGCACCGTCGCCGACGTGCCGCAGGACCGGATCGACGCCCTCGTCTTCCGCGATTCGCGCATCGCCCGTGCCCTGTGGTGGGCGACGCTCGTCGATGAGAGCATCGTGCGCGAATGGCTCGCCAATATGGGCCAGCGCGCCGCCGACCGGCGCATCGCCCACTTGTTCTGCGAGTTGTTGCTGCGCCAGCAAATCGTCGCCGCCGCCGGCTCCAACGACTGCGCCATGCCGATGACCCAGCCGATGCTGGCCGACATCCTCGGCATCACCACGATCCACGTCAGCCGCGTCCTGCGCGACCTGCGCGAGCAGAATCTGGTCCGGCTCCAGGACCGGCGGCTGCACGTGCCCGACGTGGCCCGCCTCCACGCCTTCTGCGACTTCGACCCGACCTACCTCCACCTGCTGCGCCAACCCGGCGAGGCGGACGCGATGGAGGCGAGCGCGGCGGGCCGGGGCCGGTCGTGATCCAGGACGGTCCGTCCCACCCACTCCCCTCATCCTGAGTGCCGCGAAGCGGCCTCGAAGGAGGGCTCCAGAAGTCTCAGCGATCCCTGGAGCCCTCCTTCGAGGCCTGCGCTTCGCTTCGGCACCTCAGGATGAGGGGGATGGGTGGGACGGCGGCAGCCCACCCGACCAGAAACCCCTGCCCTGATCCCGGCGCAGGCCAGCCCCTCCGGTGAGACGGCTACACGACCGGCAAAATCCTGCCGATTCTCCCCGCGTTTTTCAGGCCCTCGCTCGGGGCCGCGCACAGGCTGGCCCCATGGCGTTTCACGATCCCGTCCCGCCGATCGCGCTGAACGACGGGCACACGATCCCTCAGCTCGGCTTCGGCGTGTACCGGCTGGAGGACGCGCAGGCGCCGGCCATGGTCGGCACCGCGCTCGGCAGCGGCTACCGCTCGGTCGACACCGCGTCGGTCTACGGCAACGAGGCCGGCGTCGGGCGCGCCTTGCGCGAGACCACGGTCCAGCGCGCCGACGTGTTCGTGACGACCAAGCTGTGGAACGACGACCAGGGCTACGACGCCACCCTGCGGGCGTTCGAGGCGAGCTTGGCGCGCCTCGCGGTCGAGCAGGTCGATCTCTACCTGATCCACTGGCCCTGCCCGGCCCGCGGGCTCTATCTCGACAGCTGGCGCGCCCTGATCCGCCTGCGCGAGGAGGGCCGCGCCCGCTCCATCGGCGTGTCGAACTTCACCGAATCCCAGCTCGACCGGCTCGTCTCTGAGACCGGCGTGACGCCCGCCCTCAACCAGATCGAGCTGCATCCCCGCTTCCAGCAGCGACGTTTGCGCGAGGCGCATGCCCGGCTCGGCATCGTCACCGAGGCCTGGAGCCCGCTGGGCAAGGCGCAGATCCTCGACGATCCGATCATCACCCGCATCGCCGGCAGGCTGGGGCGCAACCCAGCCCAGATCGTGCTGCGCTGGCACGTCGAATGCGGCTTCGTCGCAATCCCGAAATCCGCCACGCCCACGCGGATCAGCGAGAACCTCGACGTGTTCGGCTTTTCGCTCACCGAGGACGACCACGCGGCCATCGCCGGGCTCGACCGGGCGGACGGGCGGATCGGGCCGGACCCGGCGACGCTGCAGTAGCCCCCCGTCACTCCGGGGCTCGCCGCAGGCGAGAACCCGGACCCGAAGGGGCGCGCCGGAGGCGTGCAATCCACCCGTGATGCGGGATGCCCGGTTGAAGTCGAACCGTCGCGGCCAGTCGTGGATTCCGGGTTCGCTTCGCGCCCCGGAATGACGGGGGTTGGGAGGATACGGCGCGTCGAAGATCGACGGCACCCGAAGCAGGCGGCCCCTACCCCGCCAGCGGCAGCGGCTTCACCGCCGCCAGCTCCGTCCCGCCCTTGCGCTCCAGCAGGCCCGGCGGCGGGACCGGTGCCTCGATGGTGCAGACCACGCCGTCGGGCTCGTAGAGCAGTTCGACCGTGCCGGCGAGTTCGCGGGCGAGGCTGCGCTCGATCAGGCGCGAGCCGAAACCGCGGCGGGTCGGCGGCGTCACGGGCGGGCCGCCGGCCTCGCTCCAGCGCAGCGACAGGCGCAGTTCGGGCTTGCGCTGCACCGTCCACGTGATCGTCACGACGCCGCCCTCTTTCGAGAGCGCCCCGTACTTGACCGCGTTGGTGCCGAGTTCATGGAGCGCCATGGCGATGGAGAGCGCGAGCCGCGGCGCGAGGCGCAGGCGCGGGCCAGAGACGGAAAAGCGCGGCGTCTGCCCGTCGCCGGCCTCCAGCGGGCGGATCGCGTCGGCCACCACGGTCTTCAGCTCGGCGCCGTCCCAGCTCTCGCGGGTCAGCACATCGTGGGCGCGGGCGAGCGCCAGCAGACGCGCCTCGAAGGCGGCGCGGGCAGTGTCCGCCTCCTCGCCTTCCAGGCCGCGCAGCGACTGCATCGCGATCGACTGCACGGTGGCGAGCGTGTTCTTCACCCGGTGGTTCAGCTCGTTGATGAGGAGCCGCAGGTGCTCCTCGGCGCGTTTGGCGTCGGTGACGTCGACGCTGCATCCGGTGAAGCCGAGGAAGGTGCCGTGGTCGTCGAGGCGCGGCACGCCCTCGCAGCGCAGCCAGCGCACCTCGCCGGCCCGGTCCACCACCCGCATCTCGGCCCGGAACGGGCGGCGGCTCTCGAACGCCTCCTCGAAGGTCGAGAGGAACAGCGGCAGGTCCGGCGGATGGACGATCGTTTCCCAGCCCGATCCCGACATCTCGGCCGCCGGGCGGCCGAACAGGTGGTCGAAATGCATGTTGGCGAAGGTGACCTGGGCGGTCTCGTCGGTCATCCAGATGAGCGCCGGCGCGGAATCGGCCATGTGGCGGAAGCGCGCCTCGCTCTCCTTCAACGCCGAGAGGCCGCGCTGGGTCTCGGCCAGCGCCCGGTCGCGCTCCTCGCTGCGGGTGCGTAGCCGCAGGGAGGCTTCCGAGAGCACGTCGCCGAGGCGGCGGATCTCGTGGATCGGCGAGGCGATGCGCGGGATCGCCTGTCCGCGGGCGAGCGCGGGACCGGACGCCGCGAGCTGGCGCAGGGGCTTCGACACCCGCGACCACAGATGCACCGCGAGCACCGAGGAGGTCGCGAGCACGAGCAGGCCGAAGCCGCCGAAGGCCCAGAGCCAGCGGTGCAGCCGCTCGTCCACGAGTTCGCGCGGGATGCTGGCAGCCGCCGTCCAGCCGTTGAGCCGCGAGCGCGCCTCGACCACGGTGACGGGTTTGAAGGCGCGGTCGCGCCCCTCCCACACGCCGGGCGTGCCGGTGGCCTTCTGGCGGAGCGTGGCGAGGCGCGGGCGCCCGACCACGCCGGGGAGTTCGGGCAGGCGGGCCAAGACCACGCCGTCCCGGTCGGACACGCCCGAGACCCAGCCCCGCACCTGCTCGCGGGCCAGAATCCCCTCGATGCGGCTGACCGGCACGGTGAAGCTGAGGATGTAGGTGACCGCGTCCTCGATCCGCACCGGCACGGCCACCGCGTAGCTCGCCTGATCGGGCGTGGCGCCCGCAAGATAACCCGTGACCATTGAGCGCTGGCCGCTGGCGCGCAGCTCGTGGTCCACCGGCAGCGTCGTGACCGGCAGCGGCGCGCCGGGGCGGAGCGCCGTGTTGACGATCTGCTGCCCGTCGAGACGGCGCAGCACGATGTCCAGGCCGGTGGCGTCGCGCACCAGCCGCGCCTGGTTCTCGAAATTGAGGAACTCGCCGTCCTTGAGCCGCGGCGAGGTCGCCAGCGTCTGCAGCACCGAGACGAGGCCGGCGGTGTCGCGGTCGATCGACAGCGCGATGCCGCGCACGTTCTCGCGCGCGTCCTGCTCGAAGCGGGCGCGCTCGGTCGAGGCGTAGCGGGCGAGCAGGATCGCGGTGAAGATCAGGCCGGGACCGATCAGCGCGATCACCAGCATGACGAGGTAGAATTGCGTCGAGAAGCCGCGCTGGCCGAGCCGGGTCAGCAGGCGCCGCAGCGGCGCGTCCCGCGGCTCGCGCGGTGAGGCGGACGGGCTGGCGGCCGGCATCGCGGGCGCGGACACGCCCGTAGACGGCTCGGCCTCGGCGCGGGTCTCAGGATCGCTGCGCAGCACGATCGACATGCCCGAGGTCGCGGCCCGGATCGAGCCGGTCGCGCACCCGCTGCTTGAGGGTCTTCACGTCGGGGAATCCACCGTCGCGCACCCGCTCCCAGATCGTCTCGCCCTCGAGTTCGATCGAGAAGGCGCCGCCGGTGGCGGGCCGCAGCGCCACCTCTCCGAGGTCGTCGCGGAAGGTCGAGAGCAGCTCCTGTGCCATCCAGGCGGCGCGCAGCAGCCACTGGCACTGGGTGCAGTAGGTGATCGCGATCCGCGGCCGGGTGGGGGGCGGCGATGGGGTGGGGGCGTCGGAAGCCTCGTCCATGGCCCGCACAGCGGCCCTATCGGCCCGGCCTTGTCAACCGTTCGACGCTGTTCGCGCGGGGTTCGGTACGCAGGATGATGCAGGATGACCGGTCCTTCGTTCCACCACCCCCGTCATTCCGGGGCCGCGAAGCGGAACCCGGAATCCACCCGTGATGCAACGTAAGGCCACCGTCGTGCCCAGTCGTGGATTCCGGGTTCGCTTCGCGCCCCGGAATGACGGCGGGGGTGAAACGGCGAGCCGAAAGCCCCTCTCTCCCCCGAACTTCACCGCCCCGCCTTCCCGCGGCGGCCCGCCGCACCTATCTCACTCTCCGACAAAAGCCCCGCTTCGGAGACACGTTGCCCATGTCCGTCAGCCTCCAGCCCCCCGTGGCGCTGCGCGCGCCCGTGCTCGGCCGGATCGCCAGCGCGTTCGCCGCCCTGTGGCTGGCGCTCTGCCTGTCGGGCTGCGGCGCGATCAACCGGGTGCCGAGCCTGGAGGAGCAGGCGAAGTCCTCGTGGAGCGAGGTGCAGAACCAGTACCAGCGCCGGGCCGACCTGATCCCCAACCTCGTCGAGACGGTGAAGGGCTACGCCAAGCAGGAGCAGGAGACGCTGACCAAGGTGACGGAAGCCCGCGCCAAGGCGACCAGCGTGCAGGTCGATGCCTCGACAGTGAGCGACCCGGAAAAGTTCAAGCAGTTCCAGGACGCGCAGAACCAGCTCTCGGGCGCGCTCGGGCGCCTGCTCGCCTCGGTCGAGGCCTATCCGGACCTCAAGTCGAACCAGAATTTTTTGGCGCTGCAATCGCAGCTGGAGGGCACCGAGAACCGCATCGCGGTGGCGCGGCGCGACTACATCCAGGCGGTCCAGGCCTACAACACCGAGATCCGCACGATTCCGGGCCGCTGGATCGCCTCGTGGTTCTACCCTGAAGCCAAGCCCATGGAGACCTTCACTTCGACGCCGGGCTCGGAGCGCGCGCCGAACGTGAAGTTCTAGCCGCGGTCAGCGGGTGATCCCGCGCACGAAAAACACCTTTGCCCGACTGGCGGCGGCGCTCGCCGTCCTGCTGCTGGCCTTGGGCACGGCCTTCGCCGCCGAGCCCGATCTGCCGAAGCTCACCGGCCGCATCGTCGACGGCGCGAACATCCTCTCGCCCGAGGCCGAGGCGAAGATCGACGCCAAGCTGAAGGCGCACGAGGACAAGTCGGGCGATCAGGTCGCGGTCGCCACCGTGCCCTCGCTCCAGGGCCTCACCGTCGAGGATTTCGCCAACCGCCTGTTCCGGGCGTGGAAGCTCGGGCAGGCCAAGACCAACAACGGCGTGCTCCTCCTCGTGGCGCCGACCGAGCGCAAGGTCCGCATCGAGGTCGGCTACGGGTTGGAGGGTGCGCTCACCGACGCGCTCACCAAGGTCATCATCACCACCGCGATCACGCCTCGGTTCAAGCAGGGCGACTTTTCCGGCGGGGTCGAGGCCGGGGCCGACGCGATCCTGTCGATCCTGTCGGGCGACGCCGAGGAATGGCAGCGCCGCGCCCCGGTGCGCGAGGATTCGGTCGATCCCGTCACGGTCGGGTTCTGGATCCTCGTCATCGTCGTGCTGGTGCTCGTCATGGCCCGGATGAATTCCGGCGGGCGGCGCGGGCGCGGCGGCGGCATCGTCGTCATCCCGACCTCATCCGGCGGCTGGGGTGGCGGCTTCTCCGATGGCGGGTTTTCGGGCGGCGGCGGGTTCTCCGGCGGGGGCGGCTCGTCGGGCGGCGGGGGAGCCTCCGGTGACTGGTAGCGCGGACATCCTCTCCGAGGCGGAGCGTGCGCGGATCGCTCAGGCCATCGGCCAGGCGGAGGCCGGAACCGCGGGCGAGATCGTGGTGCTGGTGGCCGCCCGCGCCGGGCTCTACCGCTCGCCCGCTCTCGCCCTGGCGCTGGCGGTCGCCCTGGCCCTGCCCTGGCCGCTGATCCTGCTGACCCACCTGTCGGCCGCCGAGATCGCCCTGGCCCAGGCCGGCGGCGTGCTCGTGGCGCTCGCCGCCACGCTGAACGACCGGGTGCGGATCGCCCTGACGCCGCGCCCCTGGCGCCACGAGCGCGCCCGAACTGCGGCCCGCCACGAATTCGTCGCCCACGGGATGACCGCCACGCGCGGGCGCACCGGCGTGCTGATCTACGTCGCGCTCGCCGAGCGCTACGCCGAGATCGTCGCGGATTCCGCAGTGCGCGCCCGCATCCCCGACGGCGAGTGGCGCACCGTGCTGGCCGATCTCCTCGCGGCGGCCGGGCGCGGCGAACTTGGGCCCGGTCTCGTGGCGGCGGTGGAGTGGGTCGGTGGCGTGCTGGAGGCGGCGCTGCCCGAGGACGGGACCGGCAACGAACTGCCCAATCGCGTCATCGTGCTGGAGTGAGACGGATGACACGCAAGAGCAGGACGTGCCTCACCGGTTGATGGATCGCCGCGTGTGTAGCCTCTGCAACTGGCCCTCGCGAAAAAATTAAGCCAAACAGGGCCCCTCAAGGCCGCCTGCATCAAGAATGCGGCCATCACGGAGCGAGGCGTCAGATGGGCGCGGTACAGAAACACGGGCCCTGGGCCCTGGTCGGCGCGTTGGGGGCGGCGGCGCTCGCCATCGTCGCCACGCAGCGCGGGGAATCGATCAACGCGCTGTGGGTGGTGGTGGCCGCGGTCTGCGTCTACCTGATCGCCTACCGCTATTATTCGCTCTACATCGCCGACAAGGTAATGCGCCTCGATCCGAAGCGCGAGACCCCGGCCCACCGCCACAACGACGGCCTCGACTACGTCCCCACCAACAAGACCGTGCTGTTCGGCCACCACTTCGCGGCGATCGCGGGCGCGGGCCCGCTGGTCGGCCCGGTGCTCGCTGCGCAGATGGGCTACCTGCCCGGCATGCTGTGGATCCTCTCGGGCGTGGTGCTCGCGGGCGCGGTGCAGGACTTCATGGTCCTGTTCATCTCGATGCGCCGCGACGGGCGCTCGCTCGGCGAGCTGATTCGCGCCGAACTCGGCGTCATCCCCGGCGTCATCGCCCTGTTCGGCACCTTCATGATCATGGTGATCCTGCTGGCGGTGCTGGCGATGATCGTCGTCAAGGCGCTGGCCGAGAGCCCGTGGGGCACCTTCACGGTCGCCGCCACGATCCCGATCGCGATCCTGATGGGCCTCTATGCGCGCTACGTCCGCCCGGGCAAGATCGGCGAGGTCTCGGTCATCGGCTTCGTCCTGCTCATGGCCGCGATCATCGGCGGCGGGCAGATCAACGAGCACCCGGTCTGGGGCCCGGCCTTCACCTTCACCGGCACCCAGCTCACGTGGATGCTGATCGGCTACGGCTTCGTCGCCGCGATCCTGCCGGTCTGGCTGCTACTCGCCCCGCGCGACTACCTCTCGACCTTCCTCAAGATCGGCACCATCATCGGTCTGGCGCTCGGCATCGTCGTCGTCGCCCCGCACATGCAGATGCCGGCGATGACGAAGTTCGTCGACGGCACCGGCCCGGTCTGGGCGGGCTCGCTGTTCCCGTTCCTGTTCATCACCATCGCCTGCGGCGCGGTCTCGGGCTTCCACGCCCTGATCTCGTCGGGCACCACGCCGAAGCTCGTCGACAACGAGATGGACACCCGCTTCATCGGCTACGGCGGCATGCTGATGGAGAGCTTCGTCGCGATCATGGCGCTCGTCGCCGCGAGCGTGATCGATCCGGGCATCTACTTCACCATGAACTCGCCGGGCGCGCTGCTCGGCACCACGCCCGAGACCGCGGCGGCCGCCGTGACGACCAAGCTCGGCTTCCCGATCGCCGCCGAGACCATCGCCCAGACCGCCAAGGACGTCGGCGAGCACTCGATCATCTCGCGCGTCGGCGGCGCCCCGACGCTGGCGGTGGGCATGGCTCACATCATCTCGTCGGCCATCGGCGGCAAGGCGATGATGGCCTTCTGGTACCACTTCGCGATCCTGTTCGAGGCGCTGTTCATCCTCACCGCGGTGGATGCCGGCACGCGCGCCGGGCGCTTCATGCTGCAGGACCTGCTCGGCCTCCTCTCGCCGCGCTTCAAGGACACCTCGGCATGGGCCCCGAGCATGGCGGCCACGGCCCTCTGCGTCGCGGCCTGGGGCTACTTCCTCTACCAGGGCGTGACCGATCCGCTCGGCGGCATCTACACCCTGTGGCCGCTGTTCGGCATCTCGAACCAGATGCTGGCGGCGGTGGCGCTGACGCTCGCCACCGTGGTGATCTTCAAGATGAAGCGCGAGCGCTACGCCTTCGTCACGATCATCCCGACGGTGTGGCTGTGCATCTGCACCCTCACGGCCGGCTGGCAGAAGATCTTCTCCCCCGACCCGAAGATCGGCTTCCTCAGCCACGCCGACCGCTTCTCGGCGGCCATCGCCGAGGGCAAGGTGCTGGCGCCGGCCAAAAGCATGGACGACATGCACAAGATCGTCTTCAACGACCGCATCGACGCGGTGCTCGCCGTGTTCTTCGTCTGCCTCGTCGTGGCGATCGTGGTGTTCGGCGTCATGGCCTGCCTGAAGGCGTATCGCAGCGACCGCTGGACGGCGCTGGAGGCCGATCCCAAGCTCGCCCCGGCGGAGTGAGAGCATGACCGCATCGGCACCGACGCAGAGCTTTCGCGACCGCCTCAAGGCGTTCAACAAATGCGTCTGCGACGGGGCGCGGCTGATGGTGGGCCAGGGTGACTACGGCACCTACGTCGCCCACATCCAGAAGACCCATCCGGACCAGGCGCCGATGACCGAGCGCGAGTTCTTTCGCAATCGCGAGAACGCGCGCTTCGGGGTCGGCAACACCTCGGGCTTCCGCTGCTGCTGACCGGACGCTAACCGCACGAACGACAAGGCGCCGCCATCCGCGACATTCGCGAGATGCGGCGCCTTTTTCGCGTGCAAGTGGCGCAAGCTCGACTAGTCTGCCGCCCGAACGGGGCAAGGTGGGCGAGCATGGACAGAACCGACGAGCGGAGCGGCTCCGAGGGCACCGTCGCCTTCGAGCCGGGGGCGAAGGGCCTGACCGGGCTCGTGGTGAAGGGCCTGCTGCTGACGGCGATCACCTTCACGATCTACCGCTTCTGGTACGTGACCGAGTTGCGGCGCTTCTTGTGGAGCCGCACGCTGATCGCGGGCAGCCCGGCGGAATATCTCGGCCGCGGCAAGGAGCTGTTTCTCGGCTTCCTCGTGGCGCTCGCCATCCTGGTGCCGCTCTACGTCGTCCTGTTTATCCTGAGCATCGCCGTGCCGGTGCTCGCGCCCGCCGTGCCGGTCCTGACGGCGGTATTCCTGTTCGTGCTCGGGCAATACGCGATCTTCCGCGGGCGGCGTTACCGCGCCTCGCGCACCCGCTGGCGCGGCATCCGCCTCGGCCAGGACGGCTCGGCCGCCGCCTACATGGTCCGCGCCAGCCTGTGGTGGCTCGCCACGATCCTGACGCTCGGCCTCGCCTTCCCGTTCATGCGGGCGGCGCTCGAACGCTACCGCATCGATCACACGCTGATCGGCGAGAGCCGCCTGCGCTCGACCGCCACCGGGCGCTCGGTGCTGTGGCCCTGGCTCGCCTTCTACGCGGTCAGCCTGCTGCCGATCGTCGTCGCCGGGCTCGCCTTCCTCGGCAGCGTTGGCTTCCCGCCCCCTGCGGACCTGTTCGTGGCGCATCCGAACGGCCAGACGACCGCCTTGACCTTGAACCCGCGCTACGCGGGCACGGCGGTGGGCGCGGCGCTCGGCTGGCTGATCACCGCGCTCAGCCTCGCCGTCCCGCTGGTCCTGCTGCTGATCCCGTTCTACCGGGCGCGCGAGACCCGCGCCTTCCTCTCCGCCACGCATCTCGGCGAGGCCCGCCTCGTCTCGCGCCTGAAGGCGCGCGAATTCTACTGGCCCTACTTCGTCTACCTCCTGTCGCTGCTCGTCTTCGTGTTCGTGATCGGCATCCTGTTCGCGATCGTGGCCGGCGTCGCCGGCGCGAATGCCAATTCCGGCGCGCAGGCGGCGGCTCTGGTCGGCGGCGGGCTGCTCTATGTCGGCACGCTGCTCGGCCTGGCGGTGATCTACGTCCGCATCGTCACCCACGGCCTGTGGGTCGCGGTGGCCAACGCCACCATGATCGAGAACGGCGCCGCGCTCGAAGCGGTGCTGGCCTCGGCCCGCACGCCCGGCAGCGGTCTCAACGAGGGCCTCGCCGACGCGCTGGATGTCGGCGGCGCCCTGGAAATCGGGCTTTAGCGCCGGGTGAGCGAACCTCTCACCACCACCGGACACTACTTCGACGGGCGCAGCGCGCGGGCTCATCCCGTGCGGCTGCGCCTCGGCGAGCGGCTGGAGATCGCGGGCGAGACTGTGCGCCTCGACTGGAGCCCGCTCGACCTGCGCGCCGCCGAGACGGCGCCGCCGCTCGCCCGGATCGGCCATGCCGAGCACCCCGGCAGCGTCGAGTTCGAGGATGCCGCCTTCGCCGAGGCGCTGGCCGCCCGCTGCCCCGACCTGAAGCGACGCGAGGGCGGGGGCGGTCTCCTGCGGCTCGTGCTCTGGTCGATCGCCGCGGGCGTCTCGGTGGTGCTGACCGCGCTCTACGGCGTGCCGGCGGCAGCCAACCTCCTGGCCCCGCTGGTGCCGCCCTCGGTCGAGGCGCGGCTGGGGCAGGCGGTCGAGACGCAGGTCGTCGGCCTGCTGGGCGATCCGCCGCTCTGCGCGGCGCCGGAGGGGAGAGCCGTGCTCGACCGGCTCGTCGGGCGGCTCTCGCAGACCATGGCGCTGACCCCGCCGCCGCAGGTGAGCGTGCGGCGGCACGCCACCGCCAACGCCCTGGCGCTGCCCGGCGGGCGGATCGTCGTCCTGTCCGACATCCTCGCGAAGGCGAAGAGCGCCGACGAGTTCGCCGGCATCCTGGCCCACGAGTTCGGGCATGTGGCGGCGCGCGATTCCGTTCGCTCGGTGATCCGGGCCGGCGGCACCTCGTTCCTGCTGAGCCTCGTGCTCGGCGACCTCACCGGCTCGACCGTGCTGGTGGCGCTCAGTCAGACGGCGCTCGCGGCGGGTTATTCGCGCGAGGCCGAGCGCGCGGCGGACCGGGCGGCGGTCGCGGGCGTGGATCGCGCCGGCGGCGACGGGCGGGCGCTCGCCGCCATTCTGGAGCGCATCACCGAGAAGTACGACGAGACGCCCGGCGGGCTCACCGGCTTCCTGCGCTCGCACCCCTACACCGCCGAGCGCGCGGTGGCGATCCGGGCCACGCCGGGCGGGAAGTCGGGCGAGGTCCCGCTTCTCAGCGAAGCGGATTGGCGGGCGCTGCAGGGCATCTGCGGTACGAAGGACGGGAAGACGCCGGGATAGGACGACGAGGCCTCACGCCGCCTCGACGGCGGAAAAAATCTCGCAGACGACGCCGTCTTGCGGGAAATCGATGCGGGCGTGGCCGCCGAGTTCGGCCGACAGCCCGCGCTCGATCAGCCGCGAGCCGAAGCCGCGCCGCTTCGGTGCCGTCACCGGTGGCCCGCCGGATTCGCGCCAGACGAGGTGGAGGCGGTCGGCGCCGGTCTCCGCCGGCTCCGTCCGCCAGTCGAGCGCGACCCGGCCCTCGGGCACGGACAGCGCGCCGTGCTTGGCCGCGTTGGTGCAGAGTTCGTGCAGCACCATGCCGAGCGCCAGCGCCACGCGGGGCGGCAGGCGCAGGTCCGGGCCCGACAGGGCGAAGCGCGGGCCCCCGGCCTCGAACGGGCGCAGCACCTCCTCCATCACCGCGTGCAGGCCGGCCCCGGCCCAGTTCTCCCGCGTCAGGATGTTGTGGGCTGCCGATAGCGCCAGCAGCCGCCCCTCGAACGCCTCGCGCTGGCGCGCCCCCGCGCCGTCGAGCCCGCGAAAGCTCTGGAAGGCGAAGGATTGCACGGTGGCGAGCGTGTTCTTCACCCGGTGGTTCAGTTCGTCCACGAGGAGGCGGCGCCCGGTCTCGCGCTGGCGCAGCTCCCGCGCCGCTGCGTCGAGAGTTTGTCCGATATCGCGGATTTCCCGCACGAGCGTCGGCGCCAGCACGGCCAGCGGTTCGCCGCGCCCGAGCCTTGCGCCTTGCGCGCAGACGGCGTCGAGCGGGCGCGCGAGCCGCCCGGCGAGCCACCACGCCAGGGCCGCGCCGGCCAGCGCCACGGCCAACCCTGAGACCGCGATGGCCGTGCTCAGCTCCCGCACGGGCGCGAGCGCGCGGGCGGCATCGACCCGCGCCACGACGGTCCAGCCGAGGCCGGGATAATCGCGAAAACCCCGCGTCGGCTCGGTGGCGAAGAGGACGGCGCTCGCGCCGTCAGGCCAGGGGCCGATGCGCGGGCCGGCCCCGTCGGTGCCGAGGCGGCGCGCGCCCGCCAGCGTTTCGGGCGGCAGGGTCCGCTTGAGCAGATCGGGCGGCCCGTGCAGCACCAGACCGTCGCGCGACAGCAGCAGGATCTCGGTGCCGGCGCGCTGGCGCGTCAGACTGCGCTCGAAGGCGGCCACCCCCTCGCGCGCCCACGCCCAGTCGAGATGGGCCGCGACGACACCGGCGAGCGTCCCGTCCGGGGCGCGGACGGGGGCGGCCAGATCGACGAGGCGCAGGGGCTCGGAGCCGGCCTGCGGCAGCACCTTGGCGAGCAGCCGCGCGTCGTGGACGTCGCCGACGAAGGCCCCCTCGCGCCCGGCCAGGAAATAGTCGCGGGCCGAGACGTCGGCGCCTTCGATGAGGCCGTTGCTGGTGGCGACGATGCGCCCGGCGGCATCGGTCAGCAGCAGGATCGAGTAGGCCGGATAGGTCGTCTGCAGCCGCTCCAGCACCGCGCGCTTGGCCGCAAGCGGCGCATCGGGCGCGCGCAGGGTGTCGAGGGTGGCGACCACCTGCACGTCGCGCCAGCGCTCGAACATGCCCTGGTCGAGGGTGCGGGCCATGTGGCTCGTCAGCTCGTCGAGCTGGGCGCCGACCTCCACCTCCAGCCGCGCCGTCGCCTGGGCGTGGACGAGGAGCGCGAGCGCCAGCGTCGAGACGAGGCCGAGGGTGCCGAAGGCCAGCGCCAGCACGAGCCGCAGCGGCAGTACGGGCAGGCGGGCGGATAAGCGGCGCTCCGTGCGCGTCCCGGCCGGGGACGGGATGGCTCTCGCCAGCTCGGCGTCGGTCTGCATCGATGGCGGGGCCCCGGGTCGTTCGTGCCGCATCGGCGCGTTCGAGGGCCGAAACGCCTCGTCCGAGCGGATGCGCCGGCCCTGGCGGCGGACCGGTCCCGCTGTCTTCGCCCGCCCCGCCGCGGGGGGCAATGCTCCGCCCGCGGGGAAGCGAACTTTGGGACGCGGGCGCGGCACGGTTGCACCATGGCGCCGGACCCCGCGATTTTTTTAGGCCGCGAACCGGCCTTTGCGCGTCCGTCAAGAATGTTCGTGGCGGTAAGCTTAACTATTTGCCCTCGCCACACCCCACGCGAAACGCCCCAGAGCGGAGACGGCATGGCGCAGGCAGCACCCCGAAAGGCCCCCGTGAAGGCATCCCGCATCCGCGCCCTGTGGCCGAGCCGGGACCTGCGTCCCCCGCCGCCGGAGCCGGTGCGTGTGTCGGCGCCTGCAGCCGAGGAGAGTCTTCCCCTGCGCAGCCTCACCGCGCACGAGCTGATCGCCATGGCGCGTGCGGCGCGGGCGCGGAGCTTGGAGGCGGAGGGGGCCGATTCGGCGGACGGTTGATCGCCCGGCTTCCGCCTCCGGCCGTCATCGCGAGGCGGAGCCGACGCGATCCAGGGCGCGACATGACAGGATAGAGCGGGACGGCGCCGACGAAACGGTCTCGCGTGTGCCTTCTCTGGACAATGCGGAGCGCTGGATTGCTTCGGCTCCGCCTCGCAATGACGGAGAGCGTGACCGGAGGCCGGCGCGGCGCAGACAAAAAACGCCGCCCGCCCCGCGGGGGACAGGCGGCGTTCAACGTCCCGCGAAAGAATCTACTGCACCAGCGCCAGCCGCCCGCGGGCCTCGCCCGAGCCGGTGCGGATCGGCGGTTCGACGTGGCCGGCGAAGAAGTCCTCGACCATCTCGCGCAGCACCTCGGCGAGGTCGGCGCCGCGGTCGGCCTCGATGTGCAGGTCGCTGGCGACCGAGCGGCCGAGGCTCGGGGCGCCGTTGCTGGCCAGCGCGGCGAGGCGCTCGTCGTAGCCGGCGCTGAGCCCCGTGACCGCGATGTAGTTGCGTCCGCCGAGCACCGGCCCGTACTTCACGGTGACGCGCTGCTCCTTGTCGGCAGCATCGCGCAGGATCGCGGTGAAGCCGACGAAGTCGTCGCGATCGACCTCCGGGGCCGGGCAGTCGATCCGGCCGTGGGCGACGCCGTCCTCCTGCAGCACTTCGGCCATCAGGGTCAGGGCCTCGGTGACGGGGGCGAGCGCCCGCGTGCCCTCTTCGAGGAGGCGCGCGCGCAGGCGGTTCTTCTGCGCGTCGGCGGCGCGGAGCCGGGCGCGGAAGCGGTTCTTGATGTCGAACGGGTTCGTCATGGGGTCGGTCCCTCCCGGGAAGGTCCGGAAATTCACTGTCGATTCCGAAGCTAGAAATTCGCGCAATAAGCGTCAAGATGATGCACAGTATTCGCGCCTGCCTCGACAACAGGCTACTGCGCAGGCTTTGGCCTTGCCCGTTTTTTAGGCGATGACGACCGCGGCGCGATGGGTGCAGTGCACGCGTGGACAGAGTTCGCCCCGCGTTGCGCGGGCCGGGCCAAACCGCGTATTCGGGCAACCGGGCCCGGAAGGGCCGGTTCCACAAGGAGAATGCGGCTTGGGCGGTTCGATCGCGAGCATGACGGGGTTCGCCCGCGCCGCCGGCACCACCGGCGCGGTGCAGTGGCTGTGGGAGATCCGCACGGTCAACGGGCGGGGGCTCGACATCCGGGTTCGGGTGCCGAACGGCTTCGAGGCGGCGGGCGAGGCGGCCCGCGCCGCCTTGTCGAAGGCGCTGGCCCGCGGCCAGTGCCAGCTCGGCCTGACCCTGACGCGGCCCGAGACGGCGGCGCGGGTGCGCATCGACGAGGCGCTGCTCGCCGACCTCGCGGCCGCGGTCGCGCGGGTGCCGCGGCCCGAAGGGGTCGCGCCGGCGACGCTGGACGGGCTCCTGTCGGTGCGCGGCGTCGTCGAGGTCGAGGCGGAGGCGCCCGCCGACCCGGAGGCCCTGAACCGCGACCTCGCGGCGGGCGCGCAGGCGCTGGTGGCCGACCTCGTGGCGGCTCGCCGTACGGAAGGCGCCTCGCTCCACGCCATCGTCGGCGGCCAGCTCGCCGAGATCGCCCGGCTGACGCAAGGGGCGGAAGACTGCCCGGCGCGGCGCCCCGAGGCGGTGCGGGCGCGGCTCCAGGCCAGCATCGCCGCGCTCACCGACGGCACCGGGCTCGATCCCGACCGGCTGCATCAGGAGGCGGTGCTCTTGGCCGCCAAGGCCGACGTGCGCGAGGAACTCGACCGGCTGCGCGCCCACGTCGCCGCGGCGAACGACTTGCTGGTAACGGGCGGCGCCATCGGGCGGCGGCTCGATTTCCTGGCGCAGGAGCTGGGCCGCGAGGCCAACACGCTCTGCGCCAAGGCCAACGACATCGCGCTCTCGCGGATCGGACTCGACTTGAAGGCCGTGGTGGAGCAATTCCGCGAGCAGGTGCAGAACGTCGAGTGAGAAGCGGTATGAGCCAGGGTCGGACGGAGGGCGGGCAGGATGCGATGGCCGGGCGGCGCGGCCTGATCCTGATCCTGTCCTCGCCCTCGGGGGCGGGCAAGACCACGCTGACGCGGGCCATCGCGGCCGACGGCGGCTGGGGCCTCGACCTGTCGATCTCGGTCACGACGCGGGCGCGCCGCCCCTCGGAGATCGACGGGCGCCATTACCGCTTCATCGACCGCGAGGCGTTCGAGGACCTGCGCACCCGCGACGACCTGCTCGAATGGGCCGAGGTCCACGGCAACTTCTACGGCACGCCGCGCCGCCCGGTGGAGAAGACGCTGGGCCAAGGCCGCGACATGATCTTCGACATCGACTACCAGGGCACGCGTCAGGTGCGGCAGCGCCTGCAGGACGACGTCGTCACCGTCTTCATCCTGCCGCCGAGTTTTTCGGAATTGCGCCAGCGGCTGGAGCGGCGCGCCGAGGATTCGCCCGAGACGATCGAGCGGCGGCTCGCCAACGCCCGCAACGAGATGCAGCGCTGGAGCGAGTACGACTACGTCATCGTCAACGACGACCTCGACGAGTCCTTCCGCGCCCTCCAGGCGATCCTGGCCGCCGAGCGGCTGAAGCGCAGCCGCCGCACCGGGCTGTCGGCCTTCGTCGAGGGTCTGCTGGCGGAAGCCGGCGGCGGGCGCTGACGCGCCGGCCGTTTGCCGGCTCGCCCCTTCCTTCATCGACCCCACAACCTGCGGCTTTGCGCCCTGCGCCCGTTCGGGAACGGTTCGGCGCCGTCGCGCATTCGCGCGCATCCTCACGAGCTTTTACAGACTAACCTTTGTGAGTCGCTGGACCTAGCACGTCCAGACCGGCGCATATCATCCATCAAATTCAATTGACTGGATCGTTCACGCGGCATTTCGATACTTCGAACCGCCGCCAGCTCAGCCGTATGCGGCGCCCGACCGACCTTCATCAATACAAAATCCGTGCCGCGCTGGCCAAGGCCAGCAAATGACATTTCCCTCACGGGCCGATCGCCCGCCCAGGAGTTTGCCGTCATGCCGCAGCTCGTCCTCGTCCCCACGCCGGCTTCCGGCGAGACCCGCGTCACCTTCACCTCGGCGGAGGTCGGCAACGGCAATCCCAACGATGCCGGCACGCAGAACAATCAGGACGGCGGCCTCGCCGTCCGCGTCCAGGCGGAGGCGGAAGACGGCACGCTGACCGGGCCGATCACACGCTACACCGATGAGGACATCGTCTTCATCACCAGCGACGACAGCGAGACCAATGTCGGCACCTTCGAGGTCCGCGACCTCGTCAGCGGCGTGTCGCGCGGCGACCAGTTCGCCTCGGTCCAGCTCGGCACGCAGGGCAACGACATCCTCGATTCCTACTACGAGGACCGTTCGGCCTACATCAACGGCGGCCAGGGCGACGACGACATCCTGGGCAGCACCGCGGACGACTTCCTCGTGGGCGGCGCGGGCGACGACATCCTCACGGGCGATCTCGGCGACGACAGCCTGCTCGGCGGGGCCGGCAACGACACCGCGGTTCTCGACGTCGCGCTCGACGGCTCCGACACGATCGACCTCGGCGACGGGGACGACGCGGTCGTGGTGAGCCGCCAGACGCCCGGACAGGTCCGCCTCACCTTCACCTCGGCGGAGGTCGGCAACGACAGCGCCGCCGACGGCGGGACGCTGGCGAACCAGGACGGCGGCCTCGCCGTGCGGATCCAGGCGGAGAACGACGCGGGCGAACTCGACGGCGACGTCAGCCGCGCCGACGACGAGGGCATCGTCTTCTTCGCCGACGAGGACGTGACCTTCGACGTGCGCGACCTCGTCAGCGGCGTGCAGCGCGGCGACCAATTCACGGCCGCCTATCTCGGCACCGCGGCGGACGACGAGATCGTGCTGGACGCCGAATCGGACACGGATCCCGACGGGCCGACCTACGTCAACGCCGGCCAGGGCAACGACACCGTGGTGACCGGCGCGGGCAACGACTTCCTCGTCGGCGGCGCCGGGAGCGACGTCCTCGTCGGCGGCGCGGGCGACGACGGCTTCATCGGCGGGGCGGGCGACGACTCCATCACCGGCGGCACCGGCAACGACACCGCGACCCTCAACGTCTCGACCGACGGGGCGGACACCATCAACCTCGGCGCCGGCAACGACCGTGTCGTCGTCAACGCCGCCGCGGCGGGCCAGGTGCGCCTGAGCTTCACCTCGGCGGAGGTCGGCAACGGCAACCCCAACGACAGCGGCACCCAGGCGGGCCAGGACGGCGGTCCCGCGGTGCGGCTCCAGGCCGAGGATTCCGCGGGCGAACTCACCGGCCCGATCAGCCGCACCGACGACGAGGGCATCACCTTCGTGGCCGGCACCGGCGTGACCTTCGACGTGCGCGACCTCGTGAGCGGCGTGCAGCGCGGCGATCAGTTCCGCACCGCGACGCTCGGCACCTCGGCGGCCGAGACGATCACCGGCACGGCCGAGGCCGACTACATCAATGCCGGGGCCGGCAACGACCTCGTCCGCGGCCTCGCGGGCGACGACTTCCTCGTGGGCGGCGGCGGCAACGACACGCTGGAGGGCGGCACCGGGGCCGACGGCATGCTGGGCGGCGGGGGCGACGACATCTACAGCGTCGACGACAGCCGCGACCGGGTGATCGAGGCGGTGGACGGCGGCAACGACCGGATCTACGCCACCGCGTCCTACACCCTGGCGGCGGGCCAGGAGATCGAGCTTCTGGCTCTCCTGCGCTCCACCGGCACGGCCGACCTCGACGTCAAGGGCAACGAATTCGACCAGCAGCTCGTGGGTAACGCCGGCGACAACACCCTCGAAGGCCGCGGCGGTACCGACGTGATGATCGGTGGGGCGGGCGACGACATCTACAGCGTCGACAGCTCCGACGATGGGGTGATCGAGGCGGTGGGCGGCGGCAACGACCGGGTCTACTCCACCGCGTCCTACACCCTGGCGGCGGGCCAGGAGGTCGAGCTTCTCGCTCTCCTGCGCGCCACCGGCAACGCCAACCTCGACATCAAGGGCAACGAGTTCGACCAGCGGCTCGTGGGTAACGCCGGCAACAACCTCCTCGAAGGCGGGGCCGGCGACGACGTGATGGTCGGCGGCGCGGGCAACGACATCTACAGCATCGACAGCGCCGACGACCAGATCGTCGAGGCGGTGGGCGGCGGCAACGACCGGGCCTACCTCACGTCGTCCTACACCCTGGCGGCGGGCCAGGAGGTCGAGCTTCTCGCTCTCCTGCGCGCCACCGGCACCGCGGCCCTCAACGTCACCGGCAACGAATTCGGCCAGACGCTGGTGGGCAATGCCGGCGCCAACGTCCTCGACGGGCGGGGCGGCGCCGACGTGCTGACGGGCGGGCGCGGGGCCGACACCTTCGTGTTCTCGACGGCGCTCGGCAACGGCAACGTCGATCGTCTGACCGACTTCGACAGCGCCGCCGACACGATCCAGCTGTCGGAGGCGATCTTCGCGGCGCTGAGCCCGGGCGAACTCGACGAGGACGTGTTCAGGGATGTCGGCGCGGGCGAGACGGTCGATGCCGACACCCGCATCGTCTACGACAGCCGCTCAGGCGCCCTGTCCTACGACGCGGACGGTTCGGGACGCGGGGCGGCGGTGCAGTTCGCCACCCTCGACAACCGGGCCACGCTGAGCGCCGAGAGCTTCTTCGTCGCCTGACGCCTCACGGCCGCAAGCCGAAGACGCCGGAGCCGCTCCCTCGGCTCCGGCGTCTTCGTGTCTACTCGGCGGCGGTGCGCGGCGGGTTCTCCCACACGTCGCCGACCTGGGCGGCGTGCAGGCGGCGATAGTAGCCGTCCAATCCGAGCAGGGCCTCGTGCCGGCCCTGCTCGGCGATGCCGTGCCCGGCCACCACGACGATGCGGTCGGCGTGCCGGATCGTGGCCAGCCGATGGGCGATGACCAGCGTGGTGCGCCCCTGCGCCAGTTCGGCGAGCGAGGCCTGGATCTCGCGCTCGGTCTGAGTGTCCAGCGCCGAGGTCGCCTCGTCGAGGATCAGGATCGGCGGGTTCTTGAGGAAGGCGCGGGCGATGGCGAGCCGCTGCTTCTGCCCGCCCGAGAGCTTGACGCCGCGCTCGCCGATCACCGTGTCGAGCCCGTCCGGCAGCGAAGCGACGAGGCCGTCGAGCCGGGCGCGGGCGGCGGCCTCCAGGATTTCGGCCTCGCTGGCGTCGAGGCGGCCGTAGGCGATGTTCTCGCGGATGGTGCCGGCGAACAGGAACACGTCCTGCTGGACGATGCCGATGCGGCTGCGCAGCGACCCTTGCGTCAGGTCGCGGATGTCGTGACCGTCGATGGTGATGCGACCCGATTCCGCCTCGTAGAAGCGCGGGATCAGCGACAGCAGCGTGGTCTTGCCCGCGCCCGAGGGGCCCACGAAGGCGACCGTCTCACCGGCCCGGATGTCGAGATCGACGGTGCGCAGCACCGGGCGGTCCGCGGAATAGCCGAAGCTCACGTTCTCGAAGCGGATGTCGCCCCGGAGCGGCGGGGCGGAAATCGCGTTCGGCCGGTCGGCGATGTCGGGCTCGGTGGCAAGCAGCTCGCGGTAGCGGCGGAAGCCCGCGATGCCCTTCGGGTAGGTCTCGACCACGGCGCCGATCTTTTCCAGCGGCCGGTAGAACACGCCGACCAGCAAGAGGAAGCCGACGAAGCCGCCGGCGGAGAGATCGCCGCGCACGACGAAATAGGCGCCGCCGAGTAGCACCACGATCTGGACGAGGCGCAGGCCCAGGTAATTGATCGAGAGTGCGGCGGCCATCAGCCGGTAGGCTTCGAGCTTCGCTGCGCGGTAGCGGGCGTTGTCGGTGGCGAACAGGGCGCGCTCGTGCGGCTCGTTGGCGAAGGCCTTCACCACGCGGATGCCGCCGACATTCTCCTCGATGCGGGCGTTGAAGGCGCCGACGCGGCCGTACTGCGCCTGCCAGTTGCGGGTCATGCGCCCGCCGTAGCGGATCGTCACGAAGGCGATGACGGGCAGGATCGCCGCGGTGGCGAGCGCCAGCGGCGCATGCACGTAGGCCATCAGGGCGAAGGCGCCGAGAAGCGTCATCACGGCGATGAACACGTCCTCAGGGCCGTGATGGGCGACCTCGCCGATCTCTTCGAGGTCCTTCGTCACGCGGGCGACGAGGTGGCCGGTCTTCTGCCCGTCGAAGAAGCGGAACGAGAGTTTTTGCAGGTGCGCGAAGGCGCGCTCGCGCATGGTCGTCTCGATGTTGATGCCGAGCACGTGGCCCCAATAGGTCACCACCACCATGAGGCCGGCATTCGCCACGTAGAGCAGCGCGAGGCCCAAAGCCGCCAGCACGATCAGCCCGAAATCCTGACGCGGCAGCAGCACGTCGACGAAGGCCTTCACCGCCATCGGGAAGCCGAGTTCGAGCAGGCCCGACAGCACGGCGCAGCCGAAATCGACCAGGAACAGGGTCCGGTAGGGCCGGTAATAGGCGAAGAAGTCCTTCAGCATGGGAGGGGGTGTCGCCTGATCTTTTCGGGTCCGAACGAGGACGCCGCGGAACCGCGGATAAACGAGGGCCGGTCCCTGAACCAGCCCCGGCGATGCGGGGGCGCCCTCATGCCGCCGCCGCCCGGTCGGCGTCGAGCGTGCGGGTGATGGCCCGGCGCAGCAGCCACACGGCGATCCCGTAGAACGGCAGGCACAGGGCGAAGTAGGCGGGCCAGCCGACGGCGCCCGCGAGCGCCGGGGCGGCGACCCGCCACGGCATCGCGGTGAAGAAGGCGGCGCCGAACAGGAGCGCGTAGTCGGTGGCCGGCTGCGGTCCTTCCGCCCAGCGGTAGATCATGGTGAAGACCGGCACACCGAGCCCGCCCGCCGCGAGCGTGCCGAACACGGCCGCCGCGAGCCCGAGTCCCCCTGAGCCGGCGGCGGTCGCGCCGAGCATCAGCAGGCCGGCGGCGCCGACGCCGAGCGCGGAGAGCGTGACGAGGGGCACGAGGCCGAACCGGCGCACCAGCGCGCCGGAAACGAGCGCCATCGCGAGGTTGATGCCGGCGGACACGGAGCCGGTGACGAGCCCGACCTGCGCCAGCGGCACGCCGAGATCGATCAGCGCGAGGCTGTTGACGCTGGTGAGCGCGAACAGGGCCGCGAAGTAGAGGCCGAGCACCCCCACGCGCCCGCCGAGCCTGCGCAGCCGCGCGACGTCGAGCTTTTTTCGTGCCGCAGAGGGTGCGCGGCGCAAGCGCCGCTCGGGGTAGAACAGGATCGGCAACAGGCAGAGCGCGTTCAGGCCGGCGACCGTCAGCACCACCGCCTGCCAGCCGAGCCGGTCGTAGGCCGCGATCAGCACGCCCGCCCCGACGATGCCGCCCAGCGAGGCTCCGCCGAGCTTGGCCGAGGTGACGTAGGGGCGCCGCTCCGGCGCCACCGTCTCGACCACCAGGGCTTCGAGGGCGACGTCCATGGTGGCGAGGCAGAAGAAGACGGCCAGCGCGATCACGAACAGGGCCGAGAGCGGCCACGCCTCGCCGAAGCTCAAGCCCACGAGCAGCGCGATGCCGAGCCCCTGCATCCCGACGATCCAGCCGAGCCGGTGCGGCAGGGGCGGCAGGCGGAACCGATCGACCACGCCCGCCCACAGGAAGGTGAGGCCGACCGGCAGGTTGATGAGCTGCAAGAGGCCGACCTCGGCGAGGTCGATGCCGCGCACGCGCAGGATCAGCGGCGCCCCGCTCGCCAGGAAGCCGAGCGTCGCCCCGAAGGTGACCGAGAGGCAGAAGAACGGCGCGAGCCGGAGCAGCAGCGCCGGGCCCGGCCGGGCGAGCGCATCAGAGGCGCTCAATTTTGCGCGCCGCCTCGTCGATGATGTCGGCGACAGCAAACCCGAACGCCTTGTCGGACTGGCCAGCCATGCGCTGGCCCAGCACCGTCTTGAGGTTCTGCATCGCCCGCCAGACCGGATCGGCGGGCGACGGCGCCTCGCCCACGGCGAGCGCCCGCAGCCGCTCCAGCGCGGCCTCGGCCTCGGCGCGGTGGGCGCTCAGATGCGCCGCGCCGTCCGGGGTGATCGCGAACAGGCGGCGCGAACCCTCCGAGGCCCTGGCCTCGACATGGCCGAGTTCCTCCAGCAGCGTCAGAGTCGGGTAGATCGTGCCGGGGCTGGGCGCGTAGGCGCCGCCGGTCAGCCCCTCGATCTCGCGGATCAGGTCGTAGCCGTGCCGCTCGCCCCCCTCCATCAGCAGGAGCAGGGTGTGGCGCAGCTCGCCCGCATCGAACATCCGCCGCCGCACCTTCGGACCGCGCCTGAATCCGCCGGGCCCTTCGTCGTCCCACCCCGGAGGCCCGTGGCGGCGCCCGCGATGCGGGCCGTGGTCCATGGCGTGTCGCATGAGGATTTCGGCTGATGGTGTTACGTTCGGTAGCGTGATGCGTCTGAGATATATCTTTGTCAATCGTGAAAGGGTGACTTGGGGACGTTCGGGAGACCTCGACTATCCCGCGCATCCCCTCTCCCCGCCGTGCGGGGAGAGGGCTTCGGCGACCTCGTCGTCGCCGAAGCGAGGCGGCAGCCGAGGTGTGAGGGGGCGATTCAGGATGAGCCTCTTTCGTAGAATCCCCCTCACCCCCGCTATCGCTTGTCGCGACGACGACAGGGTCGTCGCGACCCTCTCCCCGCGTGCGGGGAGAGGGGGGGGGGGAGCCGCGGCATCCGCGGCGATCAATGGCCCCTCGTCGCGGCTCGCCTCTACCCCCCATCCGCGTCGGGAAACGCCAGACACCCACCCCGCAACGCCCCGAACCGGATCACCCGGCGGGCCGACAGCGGCCCGAGGCGGCGGTGGCGCTCGTAGGCAAGCCCCGTCGTCGCGGCGGCGACGTCCTCGCCGTGGCGCAGGATCAGCAGGGCCTTGAGCAGGCTCCACGGGTGTTCCAGCCCGCCGAGGATCGCGGCGAGCGCCGAGGGATCGGCGGCGTCGAAGGCGGCGATGACCGGGGGCAGCTTCAGGCCGGCGGCGCTGGCGAGGCCGGCCAGGATATCCTCGGTGCGGCGCAGGCCCGCCCAGCGTTCGAGCTGGATGGCCCCCGGCGGGGCGGCGGCGAAGCGTTGGCGCACGAAGGCGTCGGAGGAGGCAAAGCGCGCGAGCCGCGGCTCGGGGACCGGAGCCGTCAGGGTCTCGGCGACGGTCTCGATCAGGCGCTCCGGGTCCGGGTCGTCGTTGCGGTGGAGGTCGAACCGCAGTTCGGTCAGCGCCCGCGCGCGGGTCAGGTCGAGGAGCGCCGGACGATGCTCGGGCGGCAGGTCCGGCCGGAGCGCGAGGCGCAGCGTCACCGCCTCGCTCTCGCGGGCTTGGCTCAGCAGCCCGCCGAGCCCTTCGGGCGAGAAGCGGGCGTCGGGATTGTCGAGGAGCCGGGCGGCGACGCGGGCGCCGCCGCGGCGCACCAGCGCGTCGGTGACGGCGGGGGCGAGATCGGGGCGCACGGCCAGGGCGAGGCGATGGGCCTCGCCGCCCCGCTCCGCGATGTCGGCCAGAAAATCCGGCGGCAGGCTGGTGCAGCGGGCGAGCAGCGGCGCGGCGACTGCGGCGGCGGCGTCCCCGGCGAGCGCCCGCGTGGTGCGGGGCGGCCCGAGCCGGAGGTCGGCCAGTCCCTCGGCGAAGGTCTTTCGCGCGTTCGTGTCGATCTGGCCGCACAGGCCGTGGAGCAGGGCATCGAAGGCGGGTTTTTCGGCTAACGGCAGCCGCGACCAGCGCTTGGTCAGGAGATCGGCGGAGTCCAGCACGAGCTGCGATTGCCGTGCCCGGTCGCCGTCGCGCAGCGCCTGCTCGATGCGGGCCACGAGGGCGTCGAGCTGCGCCCGGGAAGAGGGCCGCGCCGTCACGCGTCAGGACGCCTGCCGCACGGCGGACGCCTCGGCCAGACTCTCTTCGCGCCGCAGGGCGTTGATCAGGTAGGGGTGCCAGAGCCCGAAGCTCTCGTGCACGGCCTTGTCCACGTCGAAGAACCGGAACGGCTTCTTCAAAAAGCCCGAGGCGCCGAAGGTGGCGAGCTGGCGCCGCATGCCCTCCTCCATCGCCGCGCCGGTCATCAGCAGCCGCGCGCCGGGATGCCGGTCGTTGATGCGGCAGGCGACCTCCAGGGCCGGATAGTCGGGCAGGTTCATCTCGATGATGGCGAGATCGATGCCCCGCCGCTCGCTCACCCGCACCGCCTCGTGCCCGCCCGAGGCCTCGATGACGTTGAAGGTGAAATGGCTCTGGCCGAGCAGCTTGCGCATCAGCGCGCGGGTGGCGCGGCCGGGATCGACCACGAGCAGGTCGAGACGCCGGGCGATGACGCGGGCCGCGTCGAGCACGCGCTCGATGTGGGTGTCGCCGAGCGGCTTGAGGATGACGTCGTAGGCGCCCAGCCGCGTCGCGACCGAGGGCCAGCGCGGCGCCAGCATGTCGGTGACGAGGACGATGAGCCCCTGTGGGTTCTCGCTGCTGTGCCAGCGGGCGATGTCGGCGCCGTTGGTCTGCGGCAGCGCCACGTCGATGAACAGCACGTCCACCCGGCTTTCCGCCAGCAGCCGGTCGAGCGCCACGCCGTCGGCGGCCTCGATCACCACGGCGTCCGGGGCGATGCGCTGCACCGCCTCGACCAGGGTGAGCCGGGTCTCTTCGTCGGGGTCGGCGACCAGGATGGTGGGTGCGCTCAAGGACGGGCCCCGTCGGGTCGGGACGGCCTGTCCCCTGGGCTCACCCTAAGCGAAGGTTCCTAAGAAACATTCCTTTCGCGGAACCCGGACTCGGGGCCCCCGCCCCGCGGAGGATCGGACGCGGGGACCCCGAGCGGTCGGGGGAGGTCAGGAACGGCCGCCGTGGCTGGCCTCGCCGCCCTTCTTGCCGGCCTCGGAGGCCTTCTCGCGGTCGTTGGCGAAGTTGCCGCTGCTCTTCTGGCCACCCTTGTGCCCGGCTTCCGAGGCCCGCTCCCGGTCCTCGGCGAAGTTGCCCGAACCGCCGCGATGCTCGGATTTTCCTTGATTGCCGTTTGATTGCGTCAAGGCTGCATCTCCTTCTCAGGTTACACCGGGAAAAACCCGAGACGATGAGCGGCGTTCCGAGACTATTTTCGGAATTTGCACAACATATGCAAAGCGCACGGACGATTTAAGTTAAATCCGTCATCAGTATCAGGCTATTGATGCTCCCCTAACATTCGATACATCTGGTTTCGATACCCTGCGGGTGCCGACGCGCCGGGGCGATCCCGGGCCCCGCGAACGGCCGAAAACCGGCATCGCCGCTCCGGACTCGCGTTGGAGCGCCACAGGTCCCATATGATGGCCTCGCTCCCGAGGCGGGCTTATTGCCCCTCGGCGCCGCGCCCCCGCCCCACAGGACCCATGCCGCAAACGGAACACGAGCCCATGAGCGCCGGACACGCCCTTAACCCCACGGCCGCGCTCGAAGGCGGCGACGACGCCGTGCTTCCTTTCGCCGTCGAGGCGCTCGACCTGCGCGGGCGCGCGGTGCGACTCGGGCCGTCGATCGACACGATTCTGCGCCGCCACGGCTATCCCGATGCCGTCGCCCGACTGATCGGCGAGGCGGCGGCGCTGACGGCGCTGCTCGGCGCCTCGCTCAAGCTGGAGGGCCGGTTCCAGCTCCAGACCAAGACCGACGGGCCGGTGGGGATGCTGGTGGTGGATTTCGAGGCGCCCGACCGCCTGCGCGCCACCGCCCGGTTCGAGTCTGAGGCCGTGGCGGCACTCGGCGCCAAGGCGCGCGCGCCGGAACTGATGGGCCGCGGGCATCTCGCCATGACGATCGATCAGGGCGCGACCCAGAGCCGCTACCAGGGCGTCGTGCCCCTCGACGGCCAGGGGCTGGAGGAGGCCGCGCACCAGTATTTCCGCCAATCCGAGCAGATCCCGACGCTGGTGCGCCTCGCGGTGGCCGAGCAGATGGAGGCCGGCGAGAGTCGCTGGCGCGCGGGCGGCCTGCTGGTGCAGTTCCTGCCGACCTCCCCCGACCGCCTGCGCCAAGCCGACCTGCCCCCCGGCGACGCCCCGGAGGGCCACGACATCCTCACCGGCCAGCCCGCCGAGGACGACGCCTGGACCGAGGCCCGCAGCCTCGTCGGCACGATCCAGGACCACGAGCTGATCGATCCGGCGGTGTCGAGCGAGCGGCTGCTCTATCGGCTGTTCCACGAGCGCGGCGTGCGGGTGTTCGAGCCGCAGGGGCTGGTCGAGCGCTGCCGCTGCTCGCAGGAGCGGGTGATGGGCATGATCCGCTCGTTCTCCCCCCAGGAGCGCCACGACATGATCGCCGACGACGGCAGCATCGCGATCACCTGCGAGTTCTGCTCGCGCCGCTACGTACTCGACCCGGCGGCGGTGGAACGGGAGATCGCGGCGGCGTCGTGAGGCGTCAGTCCCCCGACTGCGCCGACCACGTCGCGTGCCGCACCTCGGGCCGGGCCTCCAGCGCGGTCGTCACCGCGTCGAGTTCCTTCGCCTGCACGGTCGTCGCGGTCAGCGTGGCGATGACGTCGACCGCCTCCTCGCCGCGCTCCTCGACCTCGATGGCGCCGACCGGATAGCCCGCCGCCTCCAGGCGCTCGACCAAGAGGTCGCGGGCCGGGCCGGAAAGGTCGGGGGCCACCGTCACCTGCACCTCGTAGGTCGCCTCCGTCGCGCTCTCGTCGATGGGGATGCGGTCGATCAGGTTGACGAGCGGGCGCAAGAGCGTGTTGCCGGCGAGCACCGCGGCGGTGACGAAGCAGGCCTCCAGCGGCAGGTCGGCCCCGGCGAAGGCGCCGACGGCCGCCGAGCACCAGAGCGTGGCGGCGGTGTTGAGGCCGCGCACGTTCATGCCCTCCTTCATGATGACGCCGGCCCCCAGGAAGCCGATGCCGGAGACCACGTAGGCGACCACGCGGGTCGCCCCGTCGCCGCCGGTCAGCCGCATGCCGAGATCGACGAAGGCGGCGGCCCCCAAAGCCACCAGCACCGCCGTGCGCAGGCCCGCACTGCGCTGCCGGTACTGCCGCTCGACGCCGATCAGGGTGCCTAGCCCGAAGGCGGTGGCGAGGCTGATCGCCGAGTTGAGGGCTTCGGGCGTCGGGAAGGGAAAGGGGCCGGGCATGCGTCGTCCGTGTTGGTGCGGCGCCCCCGCTGGCGGAGAAGCGTGACGCTGGCATGACGCACGTTTCGCAGAAATCGCACGCAGTTGAAGCCGCGCGCCCCGCGCCCCACGGGCAAATCGCCCTACCTGACCGGCGGCCGGCGCCGCGGGATTGACGGGGCGCGGCGGCACCGGGCACACCGGAACCAATGTGGGCACCTTAAGAATAAGCCCAAAGAATAAGATCACCGTGAGGAGATGCGCATGAGGCAGGCCGCCCATCCTGCGAACGCCCGGTCGTCAATCCGCGGGGTCGCCTTCGCATGAGCGGGCAAGCCCTCGCTTCGGCGCCCAAAGCGGACGGCGTCCGCGACCGTCTCCTGCAACTGCGCGACGGCCTCGCCCACGGCTTGATCGGTGCCGACAAGCTGGTCGAGCGCCTGCTGATCGGCTTGCTCACCGGCGGGCACCTGCTGATCGAGGGCGCGCCGGGGCTGGCCAAGACCCGCGCGGTCAAGCGCCTGTCGGACGGGCTCGACGGCTCCTTCGCCCGCGTGCAGTGCACGCCGGACCTGATGCCCGCCGACCTCACCGGCACCACTGTGTGGCGGCAGGACCAGGGCGAGTTCGAGTTCCTGCCCGGCCCCCTGTTCCACTCGCTGATCCTCGTGGACGAGGTGAACCGCGCGCCCCCCAAGGTGCAGTCGGCGCTGCTCGAATCCATGGCCGAGGGCCAGATCACGGTGTCAGGCCACACCCACCGCCTGCCCGACCCCTTCATGGTGGTGGCCACCCAGAACCCGATCGAGCATGCCGGCACCTTCCCCCTGCCCGAGGCGCAGCTCGACCGCTTCCTGCTCCACGTCGTGGTCGAGATGCCGGACGAAGCGAGCGAGCGCCGTATCCTCGACCTCGTCGAGGGCGAGCTGAACCACCACGCCGAGGCGATGCCGGTGAAGCTGTCGGTCGCCGAAGTCATCGCCGCCCGCGAGGCCGCGCTCGCCACCTACGTCTCGCCCGCGCTCAAGGACTATCTCGTGCGGCTGGTGGCCGGCACCCGCACCGACGCGGTGGCGCCGGAACTGCGCGCGGCGATCGAGCACCCGGCCTCGCCCCGCGGCACGCTCGCCCTGATGGTCGCCGGCAAGGCCCGCGCCTACCTGCACGGCCGCGACCACGTCGTCCCCGAGGACATTTCGGAGCTGGCCGCCGACGCGTTGTCTCACCGCATCGGGCTGACGTGGCGCGCGGCCGCCGAAGGGCGCACCACGCGGGGCATCATTGCCGGGCTGGTCGAGCGGACGCGGGCGCTCTGAGATGGCGGGCTCCGCCGCCGCGACCGACCCTCTGGAGACGCCCGGCATCCACCTCTCGGGGGCCGGGCTGATGAGCCTGCGCCACCTCGCCCGGCGCGGCGTCTCGCCCTCGACCAAGACCATCGCCGGGCTCCCCGGCGGCATCGTCACGCGCAAGCGCGGGCGCGGCTCGGAGCCCGACGACGTGCGGCTGTGGTCGGAGGGCGACGACCGCCGCTTCATCGACCGCAACGCCACCGCCCGCACCGGCGAGCTGCACGTGCGCACCCACCACGACGAGCGCGACCGCGCCGTGGTGCTGCTGGCCGACTTCCGGCCCTCCATGCTGTTCGGCACCCGCCGCGCGCTTCGCTCGGTCGCGGGCGCGGAGGCACTCGCCCTGCTCGGCTGGCGCATCGTCGGCGACGGCGGGCGCATCGGCCTGATCGTCGCCTCCGCGGGCGAGCCCGTCGTGGTGCGCCCGGCGGGCGGCGAGCGGGCGATGACGGCGGTGACCGGGGCGCTCGCCCACGCCCACGCGGCGGCGCTCGCGAGCCCGGCCAAGGACGACCCGCCGCTCACCGACACGCTGGCGCTCGCCCGCTCGCTGCTGCCGTCCGGCGGTCACCTCGTCATCGCCACCGCCCTCGACGCGCCGGGCCCGGAGATGGAAAGCCTGCTGACGGCCCTCGCCGAGCGCCTCTCGATCCGCCTGCTGCTGGTCAGCGACGCCTTCGAGCGCACCCGCCCGCCGGGCTTCTACCCCTACGCCGTGCCCGACGGCCGCCGCGGCACCGTCGAGGCCGGGCGCAGCGCGGCGCCGATGACCGACACGGAAGAGCGGCTGGCCCGCCTCCACGCCTGCGGCGTCGAGGGCCTGCGCATCGATGTGGAGGGCGGGCCGGAGAGCTACGCGCCCCTGATGGAGCGGCTCGATGCGGTGCTTTGAGAAAAGTCGCCGCCGCATAACCCTCCCCCCAACGGATGTCGGGCTTGCCCGACATCCGCAAGGGATTGTCCAAGTCGAGCAAGCCCGACTTGGATGGGGGAGGGTGTCGGCGGAGCGGACGGGAGAGGGGAACCACGCCTCCGCTTGGCCGCCCTCGTCCAGTTCCCTCCGGCACCGTCGCTCCCCTCTCCCGACCCTCGCTTACGCGAGGCCCACCCTCTCCCGCAGAGGGGAGAGCGATGCTCGGCGGAACCGTCGCGACCATGAACGGTAGCCCCCCTCCCCTCGACCTCTCGGCGCTGCGCCCCCTCCACCTCCCCACCGGCGGCGGCGGCGCCGTGCAGCCCGAGGTCGTGGCCGCCATCGCCATCGGCTTCGGCCTCGCGCTGCTCGTCGGCCTCATCCGCATCGTCCGGGCTCGGCGCGGCGCGTCCGTCCGGCGGGCGGCGCTCCGCGAACTCGCGCTCGCCCAAAACCTCCCGCCGGAGCCCCGGCGGGTGGCGCAGGCGCGACTGCTGCGGCGGCTGGTGCGGACCCTCAAGGGCGAGGAAGCCGCCCGCACCCGCGGCCCCGCCTGGGCCGAGACGCTCGACACCACCTTCGCCACCGATTTCTTTCGGAACGGCGCGGGACAGGCCTTCACGGACGGCCTCTACCGTCGCCCCGGCTCGACCGACTCCCAAAAGATCGATGACGGCCTGACCCGTCTCCTCTCGCGGATCAGGGCCTGAACCCGATGCCCGCTTGGCTCACCGCCCTCGTCTCGGCCTTCGATTTCGCCGCGCCCCTCGCGCTGCTGCTGCTGCCCCTGCCGCTCGCCGCCGCCCGGCTGATCCCGCCGGAGCGCGAGGGCGGCAGCGGCGCGCTGCGGGTGCCGCCCTCGCTCGTCGGCGACACCGAGAGCGCGGGCGCCGTCGCGGCCCGCGGCCGGCGCCGCCTCTGGCTCACCGGCACGCTCTGGGTCGCCCTGGTGGTGGCGCTTGCCGGCCCCCGCCTCGTCCTGCCGGCGACCGCGCTGCCGGCCTCGGGGCGCGAGATCATCCTGGCGCTCGACCTGTCGGGCAGCATGGAGCGCCGCGACTTCTCGCTCGACGGCGAGACCGTGAGCCGGCTCGCCGCGGTCAAGCGCGTCGGTGCCGACTTCATCCGCCGCCGGGCCGGGGACCGCATCGGCCTCGTCGAGTTCGCCGATCAGGCGTTCGTGGCCGCCGCCCCCACCTTCGACACCGCGAGCGTTGCCCGCACGCTGGAAGAGGCCACCATCGGCCTCGTCGGCCGCTCCACCGGCATCGGCGACGGGCTCGGACTGGCGCTCAAGCGCCTCGCCCCGGCCCAGGTCGCGAACGCGGAGGGCGGCGGCCCGCCGCCCGCGCGCGACAAGGTCGTGGTGCTCTTGTCGGACGGGGCCAACAACGCCGGCCAGACCGCGCCCAAGGATGTCGCGGAACTCGCCAAAAGCCTCGGCGTGCGGGTCTACACCATCGCGCTCGGCCCCATCGACATGGCCGACAACCCCAACAACGAGCAGGACGTGGTCGATGTCGAGACCCTGCGGGCGATGGCGGCGGCCAGCGGCGGTCGCGCCTTCCGGGTGAAGACCACCGAGGATCTGGAGGGCGTCGCCGACGCCATCGACGAGTTGGAGGGCGGGCGCGCCCAGGCCCCGCCGCTGCCGCTGCGGCGCGACCTCTGGCCCTGGCCCGGGGCACTGGCCTTCCTCTGCGCCTGCGCGCTGCTGGCGACGAGGCGCCGCCTATGATCGAGAGCCTCACCCTGCTGCGCCCGCTCTGGTTCCTCGCGGTGCCGGTCGTCGCCCTCCTGGCCCTGCGGGCGGCTTGGCGCTCGGCCCCGCTGGGCGACTGGGCCAAGGCGGTCGATCCGGCGCTGATGGCGCTGCATGCCCGCCGCGGCGCGGTGCTCGGCGGGCGGCGGCAGGCCAACCTCGCGGCGGCCATCGCCGCCGGCATCCTGGCGCTCGCGCTCACCGGCCCGGCCATGGAGCGGCCCGAGGCCGCGACCTTCCGCAACCTCGACGCCACCGTGATCGTCCTCGATCTCTCCCGCTCGGTCACCGACGGCGGGCGCTTCAAGGAGGCGCGCCAAGCGGCGGAAGCCGTGGCGGAGGCCGCGGGCACCCGCTCGGTCGCGCTCCTGATCTACGGGGGCGACGCCTACACCGCCGTCTCGCCGACGACCGACCGCGAGGCGATCAGCACCACCCTGTTCGCGCTCGACGCCGACACCGTGCCGGACCGCGGCACCCATCCCGAGCGCGGCCTCGCGCTCGCCCGCCGGACGCTGGACGAGGCCAAAGTGGTCGCCGCCGACGTGGTGCTCATCACCGACGGCGACGGCATCGGCCAGGCCGCCGAGCGCGAGGCGGCGGCGATCAAAGCGAAGGGCTGGCAGCTCCACGGCCTGTTCGTGCCCGCCGCCAAGGCCCTGCCGCCGGGCGCGCCGCCGACCGACCGCGCCGCCCTCGACCGCCTCGCGGCGGCGGGCGGCGGCCGGGCCGCCGACATCGACGGCCCCCAGGCCGTGCTCGACCGGGTCGGCGCCTCGACGGCGCAGCACCTCGCCGCGGGCGGCTACGGCGTGCTCGCCTTCGCCGATCTCGGCCGCTGGCTGCTGCTGCTGGCGCTGGTGCCGGTCCTCCTCCTGTTCCGCCGGAGCGCGTGATGACGGCGCCGCTCGATCCCCGTACGCTCCTGAATGCCCACCCCCTCGGCCGCCTCGCCCCCGGCGCCTTCCCGCGCCGTTGGCGCAAGGCCGCCCGGATCGGTGGGCTGGCGCTGGCGGGCCTCGGAATCCTCGGCCTGCTGCTGATCTCCGAGCCGCGCACCACCCTTGGCCGCGCCCTGCTGGCCGCGGGTTTTCCGGGGGCCGCCCTCTCGGTCTTCGACCAGCCGAACTGGCGCGCCGCCGCGCTCTACGAGGCCGGGCGCTACGGGGAGGCCGCCGCGTTCTACCGGACGCAAGGCAAGCGCGGCGCCTACAACCTCGGCAACGCGCTCGCCCGCGCCGGCGATCTCAAGGGCGCGCTCGACGCCTACGACGAGGCGCTGACCTACAACCCGCGCGACGCCGACGCCCAGGCCAACCGCTCCCTCGTCGCCCGGGCGATGCAGGAGGAGATCGACCGCGGCAAGGGCGGCGGCATCGCCAACGCCTCGGCCCAGTACGGCGCCCGCTACGGCAACAGCGCCAACCAGGACCAGAACGACGACATCAAGGCCACCGCCAGCGGCGAGGGCTTGGCCGGCAACAAGGAGGCGGGCTCGTCGGCCTCGCTGCCCGGCACCAGCCCGGTGGCGCGGCGCGGCAAGTCCGAGCAGCAGGCGATGGATTCCGGCAAGGGCCAAGCCCGCGGCTCGGCCAGCGACGCGGCGGGCCGCGGACGCCAGGGCGCCGGCTCGGCCATGGTGGCCGCCGCGCCCGAGAAGGAGGCGCGCCGCGTGACGAAAAGCTTCGAGGCGCACGAGATCCACCCCGACCGGCTCTGGCTCCAGACCCTGCCGGACGAGCCCGGCCGCTTCCTCAAGCTGCGCCTCAAGGCCGAGCAGGGCCGCCGCATCGAGGCCGGCACCGCGATCCCGGGAGGCAGCAACCCGTGGTGATTCTTTTGGGATTTCTTTTGGGGCGCGCCGCCGCCCAGAACCCTCCCCCCCAACGGATATTGGGCTTGCCCGATATCCGCATCCTGCTTGCTCAAGTCGGGCAAGCCCGACTTGAGGTGGGGGAGGGTGCCCGCGGAGCGGGCGGGAGAGGGGAACCACGCTTCCGGAGATTTCTCCTTCGACTGCGGACAAGCGGCGCCGTCGCTCCCCTCTCCCGCCCCCCTTCGGGGGCCACCCTCCCCCGCGGAGGGGGGAGGGGTTGGGTCGCGCTCGTCCTTCTGGCCTTCCTCGGCTTCGCCACCCCCGCCCGCGCCATCGACCCCGGCGACCTCACCTTCACGGTCACCCCCGAACTGCCCGCGGGCGGCGCGGCCTATGCCCGCGAGATGGTGCTGCTCCACCTGCGCGGGGTCTACCGCACGCAGATCCTCCTCGAAGAGGTGCGCCAGCCCGCGCTCGTGAATTTTTCCTGGACCCAGCTCGGCCGCGACACCTGGGGCCGCACCCGCCTGCCCGACGGGCAGATGGCGATCGAGTTCCATCGCACCATCGCGGTGTTCCCGCAGCACACCGGCACCTTCACCATCGATCCGTTCATCCACCGCCTGACCATCAACGACAACGGCGAGCGCAAGGTGATCGACGTGCGCTCCGAGCCCGTGCCGTTCCCGGTCGCGCCCTGGACCGGCCAGGGCGGCGGGCCGGACGCCGCCGAGCCGTGGTGGCTGCCCGCCCGCGACGTGGCGATCACCGACCACTGGGACCCCGACCCGGAGACGATCAAGATGGGCGAGACCGCCCGGCGCATCGTCGTGCTGGAGGCGCAGGGCATGCTCGCCGAGGGCCTGCCGCCGCGCCCCGTCATGCGCACCCGCGGCATCGCCACCTTCGCGGGCCCGGTGAAGCGCGAGACCATCATCACCCCCACCGGCCCGGTGGCGCGGGCGACCTACCAGTGGGACGTGAAGCCCGGCGTGCCCGAGGTCATCCCCTTGGACGCCATCAAGATTCCCTGGTTCGACACCGTGTCCCGCACCATGCGCGAGGCCGAGATTCCGGCCCGCCAGATCGGCGGCGGCCTCGCCGACCGCGAAGAGGACCTGAAGCCCCCCGCCCCCGCGGGCTGGCCGGTGCTGGCGGCGGCCGCACTCGCCGCCTTCGGTCTCGGCATCGCACTCATCGGCTACGGCACCGGCCAGGGCCGTCTGCGCCTCGACCGGGGGCAGGCCCGCGCCCTCAAGCGGGCGGCGGGAGCGAACGATGCCCGCGCCTTCCGCGCCGCGCTGGGGGAGGCGATGCGGGCGCATCCCGACCTCGCCGCCCTGTGGCGGGACGATCCCGCGGTCGCGCCGGGGATCGCGGCCCTCGACACCCACCTGTTCGGCAACGGGACGGCGCCCGCGCCCGACCTCGCGGCGCTCGCGAAGGCGCTGGTTCGGCCCCGGCGCCCGGTCGGCGGCCCGCTCGCTTCTGAGCCCCACCTCGCCCCCCTCGACGGTCCGCTCGCGAAGGCGTGAGCGGGCCGCCGGAACGGCCGCGTTTGCGCCCCGGTTGAGACCGGCACGCGCCTTCCGCCCGGGAGCCGCCGGTTCCACGGAGACGCTGGTGAACGCGCCGATCCCCTACCACCCGTCCGTCGAGCAGCCGCGCACCGACGAGGACGACGTCCACGCCGAGATGCTGGCGACCTTCGCCAAAATCCAGTCCACCACCTTTGCGGATTACGGCCGGGCGGTGCGCGGCGTCCACGCCAAGAGCCACGGCCTGCTCGAAGGCCGGCTCGAGGTGTTTTCGGATTTGCCGCCCGAGCTGGCGCAGGGCGCCTTCGCTCAAGGTGGTACCTACGACGCGATCCTGCGGTTCTCGACCAATCCGGGCGACATCCTCGACGACAGCGTCTCGACCCCGCGGGGTCTCGCGCTGAAACTCGTCGGCGTCGAGGGCGCGCGGCTGCCCGGCGCCGAGGGGGCGACGCAGGATTTCGTGATGGCCGACGCCCCGGCCTTCACGGCGCCGGACGACGCCGCTTTCCTCAAGAGCCTCAAGCTGTTGGCCGCCACCACCGACACCCCGCAGGTGTTCAAGAAAGCCTTTTCCGCGGTTTTACGCGGCGTCGAGACCGTGCTGGAAAGCGTCGGCACCAAGAGCCCGACCCTGATCTCCCTGGGCGGCCACCCCGAGACCCACATCCTCGGGGAGACCTTCTTCAGTCAGGTGCCGGTGCGCTGGGGCGACTACGTCGCCAAGGTCGCGGTCGCTCCCGTCTCGCCCGAGCTGACGGCGCTGACGGGCGCCGCCCTCAACGTCAACGGCAAACCGAATGGGCTGCGCGAGGCGGTGACCGCGTTCTTCGCCGAGCACGAGGGCGTGTGGGAGCTGCGGGCGCAGCTGCGCACGAACGACGAGAGCATGCCGGTGGAGGATGCCTCGGTGCCGTGGCCGGAGGGCGAGAGCCCCTACGTCGCGGTGGCCCGCCTCACCGTGCCGCGCCAGGACGCCTGGAGCGAGGACAAGCAGCGCCGCATCGACGACGGCCTCGCCTTCAGCCCCTGGCACGGGATCGAGGCGCACCGCCCGCTTGGCGCCATCATGCGGGCGCGGCGTGCCGCCTACCCGGCCTCCGCTGGGTTCCGGGCCGAGCACAACGGCTGCCCGATCCACGAGCCGGGACGGTCGCTACCTTAGCTCGGCCAGCGCGTCGGCAAGGGCATCGACCTGCGCCTCGCTGTGGGCCGCCGAGAAGGCGACCCGCAGGCGGGCGGTGCCCGGCGCCACCGTCGGCGGGCGGATCGCCACGACGAGAAAGCCGCGTTCTTCCAACGACTTGGAGAGCGCCAGCGCGGCCTCGGCCTCGCCCACCAGCACCGGCACCACCGGGCTCTGCGCCTCGGGCAGGCCGAGCCGGGCGGTGAAGCGGCGGGCCAGCATCAGCGGCCGGGCGGCGAGCGCCGGCTCGGTCTCGACGATGTCCAGCGCCGCGAGCGCCGCCGCCGCGGAGGCCGGGGGCAGGCCGGTGGTGTAGACGAGGCTGCGGGCCCGGCTCGTCAGCAGGTCGATGACGGGGCGCGAGGCGCAGAGGTAACCGCCGTAGGAACCGAGCGTTTTCGACAGCGTGCCCATCTCCAGCGGGGCCCGGGCGCCGGGCTCGACCACCCCGAGGCCGTGGGCGTCGTCGACCAGGGTCCAGGCGTCGAACTCTTCGGCGAGCGCCAAAATTTCGGGCAGCGGCGCCCGGTCGCCGTCCATGCTGAAGATGCGCTCGGTGAGGATGAGGGCGCGGCGCGCGGAACCGCGATAATCACGCAAACCTCCTCGAAGCTGCTCGATTCGATTGTGCGAAAACACCTCGATTCGCGCCCCCGACATCCGCGCTCCGGCAAACAGGCAGGAATGGCCGAGTTCGTCGATCAGGATCAGGTCGCCGGGGCCGACCAGAGCCGGGGTGATGCCGAGATTGGCCAGATACCCGGAGCCGAACACGAGCGCCGCGTCCTTGCCCTTGTGCCGGGCGAGCCGGGCTTCGAGCGCGGCGAGCGGCGGCGAGTGGCCGGTGACGAGTTGCGACGCCCCGGCCCCGGCGCCGTAGCGGGCGAGCGCCTCGGCGGCGGCGGCGACGACGCGGGGATCGTGGGACAGGCCGAGATAGTCGTTGCAGGAGAACGACACGAGGGTGCGCCCGCCCCGCTCGGCGAAAGCCCCGGGACCGCGTGAGGTCGGCACGAGTCGGCGGCGGAGTGCGGCCGCGTCGAGGCCGGCGAGTTTGTCGGCGGCGAAGGCGTCGAGGCTGTCGGACATGACGCCTCAAGCGGCCCGAGCGCTGGCGATGTCAAGCGCCCCCGGCCGGGACGGGCCGGGGGCGTGACCCGTCAGTCCAGAACCTCGACGATGCGGTGGCTGCCGTCGACCAGCACCGGCTGCCGGTTGACCACGGTGTAGCGGTAGCCCGGCTTCACCCGGTACTCGCTCGGCACGTCGTAATAGGTCACGCCGCTCGCCGGCAGGGTCGAGCCGACCGCGACGCGGCCGTCGTAATCGTAGGAGCGGACGTTGCGCTCGCGCACGTAGGAGCGGAAGCGCGGGCGGTCGTCGATGCCCAGGATGCCCCCGACCGTGCCGGTCGCGGCGCCGACCGCCCCGCCGACCACGCCGCCGACCGGACCCGCCGCGGCGGCCCCCGCCTCGGCCCCCTCGGCCGCGCCGCGGATCGTGCCCTGGGCCTGTGCGACCGCCGGCAGCGCCAGCAGCGAGGCGGTGACCGTTGCGAGCCAGAACTTGTTCGTCATCGCTGTCTCCTTTCGTCGGCGTGCGGGGCGGGGCTTCAGCAGCCTTCCTTGTGAACGGTCTTGGAATTGCCGGCACCGTCCTCCTTGTGGACGGTCTTGGAGCCGCAATCGACGCTGCCGGTGGTGACCTCGCGGTGCTCGACCACGCCCTCGCGGCGCTCGACCGACACGTCCGGCCGGGTCTCGCTGCGGATCACGGTTTCTTCGGCCCGGGCAGTATTGGCGGCAAGGCCAAGCGTCAGCAGGCCGGCCGCGGCCATCAAATGTTTGCGCATGAGCGTACTCCCGAGATTTGTTATCGATGTGGCGAGAAACTTACGCCCTCGAAAAACGGTTCCGGGATTTTTCTGCTTGCTCGGCTCGGAAAGATCTGCATCCAGCGGTCGAAAACCGGCCGGTAAACAGCCGATACGATGCGCCGGCATGGCCCGGCGCCCGAACCGCCGGGGCCCGCGGCCCCGTCGCACGGCGAAAAAGGGCCGCCCCCCCGGACGGGAGCGGCCCTGATCGAGGGCGGACCGGAACCCGGCCGCCGGCTCACATCGACCGGCTCACATCGGCTTGGGATACGTCTCGGCACCCCGGCCGGGACTTGAAGAACCGCCCGGCCTCGACGAGGGACGCCGACGCCGCGGGACTATGGTGGAGGACGCCGCACCTGTCTGCGGCTCTGAGGCAGGCGGCCTTGACCGAGCGTCCCCAAATTCTTGGTCCAACAATTTTTAGGACCGGCTTCCCCGGCCCGCGGCGGTGACGCTCGGGTCCAACGGGGAGAGTCAAACAGGCGGTTCTATTGACGATCTCCAGATCCGATACGAAACAGGGCTACCGTCGGGTAGTGTTTCAGTTTGAAATTTGACGCCGACCCGGCCCGCTCGGCGTTGCTGTCCCGTACCCTCGCGATCCGTCCCCCGCTAGCGTATGCTTTGCGCCAAGCAGGAGACTGAATATGCGTTCGACAGTTTATGCCGACGAGCTAGCTACGGGCATCAGCGGTGACGCCAGGGTTGAGCGACTCCAAGTCCACGGCACGGGCGATGTCGAAATTCGTTTCTCGTGGTGGAAGAACGGTAACCTCGCAACTCGTCCGCTCGATGTCACAGAGGAGCACCTGCTTGATCTAATGCGATCCGGGATTCTGGCTGGGGTCTTTACCGACACTTTCATGAAACAGCTTGAGCAGATGTTGAATAAGCACCTGAACGGGGGGAGCATTTAGCCAAAGCCCACCGGACCTAGGGGTCAGCAGCGTCCCGCCGATGTCATCGGCAACGCCGTGGAGGTAATGCGGATTCCGACTTAGGAAGAGCCGGAGGACTACGGCCCGGCCAAGCCCGATAAGAACGAGGCGGCGGCCGAGATGGGGCGGAAAGGCTTTGCCGCGCTGTCTGCGACCATGACGCCGGAGTGGCGGGCCGAGATTCGCACGGAGGGCTAAAGCCAAGCGGTGGGAGAAGTAGCTCTATCGAGCCGATGACCCTTGACCACTTCCGATTTTCGCCCTCAAATGAGGGAAGAAAACGGAAGTGAGGTGATACGATGCAAGCCGTCGTTTACAGCGAGCCGTACGAGGTCGAGCGCCGCCTGAAGCAACTCGATATCCCGGTTGAGGCCCTGGTTAGGGCAGCGCAGGCAGGCCACACCGCGTTGGTAACTCGAAGCCCAAACGACCCGCCATCCTTGCCTGGGACAAACGCGTGGGGGCATACAGTTCGCGCAGTACGCGATGAACTTCTGGCTATAGGCGGCTGGCGCAAAGACGACCCAGGCAACTTTTCTCTTACCATTAACGACGAACTTGGTATAAATATATATGTATCAAGCGGCGATATGTACACTGGAAGGGAACCACCTTATAGACAACCTAAAACGAAGTCACCAAAGGGCCTCTACGCGGAGGCAGCGATCAAGATCAACACGGCTCAGGGGGATTTGTTCGGCAACTTTCAGAGCGATCTGGTCCGAAAGGCGATCACGCTGGGACATCCGACTTGGTTTTATCTCGTTTATATCACCGATGATGAGATAAGGGCTGAGCTTTCATTTCCAGATGACTTCATGGACAATGAAGTGAGTAGCTGGAAAGAACGTATCATCATCAGGTATATCGGGACCGATCCCGGTGTCATCAATACGACCAAAGACTTCGGACCCGACTTCGACGTTCCAGTGCTACGCAAAAAGTGATCATGTTCAATAGCAAAAGACTGACAGTCGCTCGGCAACGAAAGCTCTACACAAAAAAGGAGCTTGCCGAGAAAATTGGCGTTGAGCCACGCACTGTCTCTGGATACGAAGCTGGTGATTATCCTCCTAGCGATGAGGTATTTGAAAGGATTGTGCGGGAGCTGAAATACCCCCGCGATTTTTTCTTGGCTGACGACCTTGATATCGCCGATCAGGGCGGCGTTAGCTTTCGGTCAATGTCAAAGATGTCAGCTCGGCAGCGGGACGCAGCCGTCGCTGCGGCTTCGCTCGCATTTACTCTAAGCGACTGGGTTGATCGCGCCTTCGATCTACCGAAAGCGAATCTACCCGACTACGACGACTATCCGCCGGAAGTGGCTGCGGCAGCCCTACGGCAATTGTGGGGAATCGGAGAGCGCCCCATCAAAAATATGGTACATCTCCTTGAAGCAAAAGGCGTCCGCGTTTTCTCACTTGCTGAGAATTGTGTCGAAGTAGACGCCTATTCTCTTTGGCGGAGCCGTAAGCCGTACATTTTCTTAAACACCGTCAAGTCAGCAGAGCGCCGTAGATTTGATGCCGCACACGAACTCGGACACCTTTTGCTACATAAACATGCCGCACCAAACGGGCTCAATGCGGAAAAAGAAGCACAAGAATTTGCTTCTGCATTCCTCATGCCTACAACAAGCATGAGAGGGATTGGTCGCATCGCGCCTTCTGTTAGTACCTTAATTGCTCATAAGCATCAGTGGAATGTATCTGTTTCTGCAATGGCATATAGACTTCATTCTTTGCAGTTAATATCGGACTGGCATTATCGGTCTTTGTGCATAGAGATACAGCAAAGAGGCTACAGGACGAAAGAACCAAATGGCTCTCGCCCTGAAACTTCCCAAGTCTGGCAAAAGGTATTCTTGTCCATGAGGGAAGATGGCGTTAGCGCCGAAGAGCTGGCTTGCAGGCTGGCCCTTCCATCAGATGAATTAGTCAAGCTTGTTTTCGGCTTGGTAACGATTGGCTTGCCATCCGCACGCGAGGGCGTCAGCAGTACGAAGAGGGCTGAACTCCGACTTGTGAAGGGATGATCCTTTTGCTTGAAGCCAAGCATAAAAGCTCAGACACATAGGGCACGAACAAGCTGCCTCTCGCGAAGCGCGTCCAAATCTTGAGCATGCTCTGCGAGGGTTCCTCAATGCACTCCATCAGCAGCGTGGTACGTGTCGATCGACACCGTGAAACTGCTAGAAGACGCCGGCTGGGCCTGTGCGGTCTTCCATCACGGCACAGCGCGGCCCCGACGCGGGCGGCATTGGCTCAGCGTTTTAAAATTTATGGGTCCAATAATTTTGGGACCGGCGTCCTCGGCCCGCGGCGGTGACGCTCGCCTCTGATGGGGAAGGTCGGACAAGCGGTTTTGTTACCGATCTCCAGACGCGATACGAAATCGGACTGCCGCCGGGGCCGCCGGACGACGAAAAGGGCCGCCCCGGTGACGGGAGCGGCCCTGATCGATGGCGGAAAAGAACCCGGCCGCCGGAAGCGGCCGGGGGCGAGGCTTACCGGAACAGCGAGAGCACGTTCTGGCTGGACGAGTTGGCGATCGACAGCGCCTGCACGGCGAGCTGCTGCTGCGTCTGGAGCGCCTTCAGCTTGGTCGATTCCTCCTCGATGTCGGCGTCGACCAGGATGCCGATGGTGCGGTCGTTGGCCTTCATCAGGGTGTCGACGAAGGTTTTTTGGCCGTCGATCTGGGTCTTGTTGGCGCCGAGCTTGGTGCCGGCGTCGGTGACCTTGGCAATCGCCTTCTCGACCTGGGTGATGATGTTGCCGAGCGTGGCGTCGCCGGTGGTGCCGACGAGGCCCGAGATGTTGATCGAGGCGATCGAGAAGGTGGTGGTGCCGTCGGCGGTGTCGAGGATGCCCTTGCCCGCGGCGGTACCCGCGGCCGAGCCCTTGCCGACCCGGGCGTCGGTGCCGGCGACGCCGGTGCCGAAGCCGACATCGACCAAGGTGTAGGTGGCGGTGGCGGCCAGGTTCTGGACCGTGACCTGGGCGTTGGTGCCGGCGCCGGTCGCGGTGGTCTTGAAGGTCAGGCGGCCGGCCGTGTCGAGCGAGGCCTTGACGTCGCCCGCGAGCCCGCCGGCGGCGGTGGAGGCGGCGATCTGGTTGTTGATCGCGTCGAGGAACTCCGAGGTCGTCACCTTGGTCAGGTCGGCGGCGGCCGAGTTCATCGTGGTCTTGTTGATCGTGATGGTCGCGGTGTCGGCGTTGCCCAGCGTCAGCGAGAACTTCACCTCGTTGGTGCCGCTGAAGTCGGCGGTGCCGCCGGTGAACACGGTGGTGCCGGTGAGCGAGGTCGAGCCGAACACCTGGCCGGCGGTGGCCGGGGTGGTGATGCTGGCCGCGTTCACGTCGTAGAGCTTGATCGCGTTCACATCGACGCCGATGTTCGAGAACGAGACCGTACCGGTCGGCGAGCGCGAGAAGCCCGCGACCACGTTCTGCGTCGCCTGGAACGCGGTGTTGGAGGCCGAGGAATCGACCGAGAGCCAGTTCTGGCCCGACGAGGTCGAGGAATCGGCGGTCGAGCGCATCTTGTCCTGGATCGCCTTGATCTCGGTCTGCACCTTGGCACGGTCCACGCCCGGCTGCAGCGCGGTCTGCAGCTTGGCACGCATGTTCTGCAGGTCCGACAGGACCGAGTTCAGGCCGTTATAGGCGGTGTCGACCGCCGAGGAGCCGAGGCCGAGCGAGTCCTTCACGGCGGACAGCGAGGCGTTGTCGGTGCGCACCGTCGTGGCGATCGACCAGTAGGCCGCGTTGTCGGACGCCGCCGAGACGCGCTGGCCGGTGGAGACGCGGTTGGAGGTCGCGTCGAGCTGGCTGTTGATGCCCTTGAGCGTCGTCAACGCCGTCATGGCGGAGGTATTGGTCAGAAGGCTGGTCACGGAGCGTCTTCCGGCAAAAGGGGACAGGGGGGATTCGTGGAACCGGGCTCACACCGGTGCGGCGTCTCCGGCTCCCGAACAGAGCCGTGGCGGACCCCGCAAGGCCCGTCCGCGCCGCGCATCACACCTCCGGACTCGCACCGGATCGGCGGGACGGACATCATGTCCCTGAGCCTTCAAAAGACCCACCCGCCGGCCTGTTCTCGGACGAGGACGCGGGGTTGCCGGCGCCTCGTCTCGATGTCGCGAAACTGGCGGGGCCGCGTTACGAAGGACTTAAGCAGTCGAAGCCGGCCCCGTCTCGGCGGAAATGCTCCACAGCCGGATAAAACACGGGGGACGACTGTATAAGACTCACGCCTTGCGGTGGACACGCAGTCATCGTGGGAAAAGTCGTTAACCTTCGTCCTTCGCGCGAACCGCCGACCGGCTCGGGCGTTGGCGCAGCGTCGAACCCTACCGAGACGAACCCCATGCCCCGCTGCCTCGCCGCCCTGCTGTTCCTCGCCGTCGCCGCGGTGCCGGTCACGGCCCAGGCCGGCCCGGCGCAGGACTACACCTTCGGCGAACAGCGCTTCCGCAACGCCTGCCGCCCGCCGCTGAAATACGCCGCCGGGGCCTGCCTGCGCCGCTGCCCGGCGGGCTACGAGGCGATCGGGCGGTTCTGCCGGTTTCGTAGCATGCGGCGGTGATTGTCACCCTCAAGCCCGGACGCGGCTTGCGCGGGGCGCCGCACCCGTGCGACGTTTGGCGCGTCCGCTACAGACGATACGGGAGAGCCCAGACCGCTCGCGAGAGGGGTTATGGCGCCGACGGAGCAACCACCCCCGGAAACTCTCAGGCACAATCACCGTATCGTTGGACAATCTGGAGAGAGGCGCCGACCGGCGTCCACCGAAGGAGAAACCTCAAGGCCCGTAAGGGCCTGAGGGAAGCTCTCAGGTAACCGCGACAGATGGGGGCACCTCGCTCGGGCATCCGCCCCGGCGAGAGCCGAACGTCGTGGAGTTGCCCGATGAGCCCGCTCGCCGCCGGGGCGTCGCCCCCTGTCGCCGCCGTCCCCGAATCCCCACAGCTCGCGCGCACGCCGCTGCATGCGCTCCATCTGCGCCATGGGGCGAAGATGGTGCCGTTTGCCGGCTATGCGATGCCGGTGCAGTACCCCGCGGGGCTCCTGAAGGAACACCTGCACACCCGCGCGGCGGCCGGGCTGTTCGACGTGTCGCATATGGGCCAGATCGTGCTGACGCCGTGCTCGGGCGAGGCGGACGACGCGGCGCGCGCGCTCGAGGCCCTGATCCCGGTCGATCTGCTGGGGCTGCCCGAGGGGCGCCAGCGCTACGGGCTGCTGACCGACGCGGACGGCGGCATCCTCGACGACCTGATGGTGGCGCGTCTGCCCGGCCGCCTCGTCGCCGTGGTCAACGCCGCCAACAAGGCGGCGGACCTCGCCCATCTCAAAAGAAATCTGCCGGAGGATGTGGCCGCCGAACTCGTGCCGGGCGGGCTGATCGCCTTGCAGGGACCGAAGGCCGCGGACGTGCTCGGGCGCTTCGCCGACATCGATGCGATGCGGTTCATGGACGTGCGCGCGGTCGCGATCCTCGGCGCGCCCTGCCTCGTCAGCCGCTCGGGCTATACCGGCGAGGACGGGTTCGAGATCGCCGTGCCGGAAGACCGCGCGGAGGAGATCGCCGAGGCGCTGCTGGCGGACGAGGCCGTGCTGCCGGTGGGGCTCGGGGCCCGCGATTCCCTGCGGCTGGAGGCGGGGCTGCCGCTCCACGGGTCGGACATCGATCCCGGCACCTCGCCGGTCGAGGCCGGGCTCGCCTGGGCGATCTCGCCGGCCCGGCGCCCCGGCGGCGCCCGCGCGGGCGGGTTTTTGGGATCGGAGCGGATTTTTTCGGAACTTGCCAGCGGCCCGGCCCGCCGCCGCGTCGGGCTGCGGCCCGAGGGCCGGGCGCCGGTGCGGGCCGGGGCGCCGCTCTTCGCCGACGAGAATGCGGGCGAGCCGGTCGGCCATGTGACCTCCGGCGGGTTCGGGCCGAGCGTCGGCGCGCCGGTCGCCATGGGCTTCGTGCCGACGGCGCTCGCCGCGCCCGGCACCCGCCTCTTCGCCGAACTGCGCGGGGCGCGGCTGCCGCTCACCGTCTCCCCCCTCCCCTTCGTCCCGGCCGGGTTCAAGCGCGGCTGATTCTTTTCCCTCGTCTCAGGAGACAACAACCATGCTGCGTTTCACCGACGAGCACGAATGGCTGCGCCTCGACGGCGACACCGCCACCATCGGCATCACCGCGCACGCCGCCGAACAGCTCGGCGATCTCGTCTTCGTCGAGCTGCCGAAGGTGGGGGCGCGGCTCACCAAGGGCGAGGCGGCGGCGGTGGTCGAATCCGTCAAGGCGGCCTCCGACGTCTACGCGCCGCTCTCCGGTACCGTGACGGAAGTCAACGAGGCGGCGGTCGGTGATCCGGCCTCCGTCGGCGGCGACCCGCAGGGGGCGGGCTGGCTCTACCGGCTCAAGCTCGACGATCCGGCGGATATGGACGCGCTGATGGACGAGGCGGCCTACGCGGAATTCGCGAAGTAGCGGCGCCGCCTGAACCCTCCCCCCTCTGCGGGGGAGGGTGCCTCGCGGATGCGAGGCGGGAGAGGGGACGACGCTTCCGGAGATTTCGCGAGCGACCGCTGCCAAGCGGCACCCGCGCTCCCCTCTCCCGACCCCCTTCGGGGGCCACCCTCCCCCGCAGAGGGGGGAGGGAAAAGCCGCGGCCATCGGCTGCCCCAAGAGGACATTCCCCATGAAATACGATCGCCACGATCCCTTCGACTTCGCCGCCCGGCGGCATATCGGCCCGAAACTCTCCGAGATCGACCAGATGCTCGAGACGGTCGGCGCGGCATCGCTCCACGCGCTGATCGACGAGACCCTGCCGCCGGACATCCGGCAGGCCGAATACATCGATTTCGGGGTCTCGCTCACCGAGCGGCGCTCGCTGGAAAAGCTCCGGGCCACCGCCAACAAGAACCGGCTGCTCGTCTCGCTGATCGGCCAGGGCTATCACGGCACGACGATGCCGCCCGCGATCCAGCGCAACATCTTCGAGAACCCGGCGTGGTACACCGCGTATTCGCCCTACCAGCCCGAGATCAGCCAGGGGCGGTTGGAGGCGCTGCTCAACTTCCAGACCATGGTCTGCGACCTGACCGGGCTCGACGTCGCCAACGCCTCGCTGCTCGACGAGGCCACCGCGGCGGCGGAAGCCATGGGCATGGCCAAGCGCGTGGCCAAGTCCGAGAAAAACACGTTCTTCGTCGATCGCGACTGCCTGCCCCAGACCATCGCCGTCTTGAAGACCCGCGCGGCGCCGCTCGGCTGGACCGTCGTGGTCGGCGATCCGCTGAAAGACCTCGATCCGGCCGCGGTGTTCGGGGCGCTGTTCCAGTATCCGGGCGTCAACGGCGCCATTCATGACTTTTCTGAGCAGATCGCGGCCTTGCATAATGCCGGCGCTCTGGCCGTCGTCTCCGCCGATCCGCTGGCGCTGACACTTCTAAAACCGCCGGGCGAGATGGGGGCCGACATCGCGGTGGGCTCGATGCAGCGCTTCGGCGTGCCGATGGGGTTCGGCGGCCCGCACGCCGCCTACATGGCGACCCGCGACGCCCACAAGCGGGCGCTGCCGGGGCGGATCGTCGGCGTGTCGGTCGATGCCCGCGGCAACCGCGCGTACCGCCTCGCGCTGCAGACCCGCGAGCAGCATATCCGCCGCGAGAAGGCGACCTCGAACATCTGCACGAGCCAAGTGCTGCTCGCCGTCATCGCCTCGATGTTCGCGGTCTATCACGGGCCGGCGGGGCTGAAGGCCATCGCGCTGCGCGTCCATCGCGACGCCGTGCGGCTCGCCGCCGGGCTCGAAAAGCTCGGCTTCAAGGTGAGCCCAAAAGAATTCTTCGACACGATCACGGTCGAGGTCGGGCCGTTCCAGGGGGTGATCCTGAGGAGCGCCGTCGAGAACGGGGTGAACCTGCGGAAAGTGGGTGACGACCGCATCGGCATCAGCGTCGATCAGCGCACCCGCTCGGACATCGTGGAAGCCGTGTGGCGCGCCTTCGGCGGCACGAGCCTGACCTACGACGAGGCCTATCCCGAGCCGCGCCTGCCGCCCGCGCTGGAGCGGACCTCGGAATACCTGACGCACCCGATCTTCCACATGAACCGGGCCGAGAGCGAGATGACGCGCTACATGCGCCGCCTCGCGGATCGCGATCTGGCGCTCGACCGGGCGATGATCCCGCTCGGCTCGTGCACGATGAAGCTCAACGCCACCGCCGAGATGCTGCCGGTCTCCTGGCCGGAGTTTTCGGAACTGCACCCGTTCGTGCCCGAGGATCAGGCGCTCGGCTACAAGGAGATGATCGACGACCTGAACCGAAAACTCTGCGCGATCACCGGCTACGACGCGATCTCGATGCAGCCGAACTCGGGCGCGCAGGGCGAGTATGCGGGGCTCTTGGCCATCCGCCGCTATCACCTGTCGCGGGGCGAGGCGCACCGCACCGTCTGCCTGATCCCGTCCTCGGCCCACGGCACCAACCCGGCCTCCGCCCAGATGTGCGGGATGAGCGTGGTCGTGGTCGGGGCGGACCAGCAGGGCAACATCGACGTCGAGGATTTCTCGCGAAAAGCCGAGCAGCACAGCGAAAAGCTTGCGGCCTGCATGATCACCTATCCCTCGACCCACGGCGTGTTCGAGGCGCGGGTGCGCGAGATCTGCGACATCGTCCACGCGCACGGCGGACAGGTCTATCTGGATGGCGCCAACCTCAACGCCATGGTCGGGCTGGCGCGCCCCGGCGACATCGGCGCCGACGTGAGCCATCTCAACCTGCACAAGACCTTCTGCATCCCCCACGGCGGCGGCGGGCCGGGGATGGGGCCGATCGGGGTCAAGGCGCACCTGATCCCGTTCCTGCCCTCCGATCCGCGGACGGGCGAAGAGGGCGCGGTCTCGGCCGCCCCCTTCGGCTCGGCCTCGATCCTGCCGATCTCGTGGAGCTACTGCCTGATGATGGGCGGGCGCGGGCTGACGCAGGCCACGCGCGTGGCGATCCTCAACGCCAACTACATCGCCAAGCGTTTGGAGGGGGCCTACCCGATCCTCTATTCGGGCCGGGGGGGCCGGGTCGCGCACGAATGCATCGTCGATGTGCGGCCGTTCCAGAAGAGCGCGGGCGTCTCGGTCGAGGACATCGCCAAGCGCCTGATCGATTGCGGCTTCCATCCGCCGACGATGAGCTGGCCGGTGGCCGGCACGCTGATGATCGAGCCGACCGAATCCGAGACCAAGGCCGAGATCGACCGCTTCTGCGACGCGATGCTGGCGATCCGCGAGGAAATCCGCGCCATCGAGGACGGGCGGATGGACCGGGCCGACAACCCGTTGAAGCACGCGCCGCACACGGTGCAGGACCTGATCGGCGCCTGGGAGCGGCCGTATTCGCGCGAAGCCGCGTGCTTTCCCTCCGGCAGTTTACGGATGGACAAGTATTGGCCGCCGGTGAACCGGGTCGACAACGCCTACGGCGACCGCAACCTCGTCTGCTCCTGCCCGCCCACCGAAGCGTACAACGAGGCGGCCGAGTAGAATCACCGGAGGCGGCGGCCTCGGGACAATCGTTAACGGACCGTGACCGATCCCGTCGGCAGGTTGTTGGGCAACGATGCCGCCGGGCCACAGCCGGATGCTTGAACCGAACCCGCGAACACCGTAGACCGTGATTCGCGACAAGACGGCCGGGCGCGCTGCGATGGCGCCCGGCCGTTTTCGTACGCCACCGAACACGGGAAGACGCGGCGACAACCGGCTTCGGCAGAACGGTTCGGCGCAAAAGGCAATGAACCGGGGACGACAACAGTCGCTCCGGCACAAGCGAAGGGGGAAGATCATGGCGGGACCGACATCCGGCAAGGACAACTTGGTCGGCACGGACGGGAACGACTACCTGTTCGGGCTCGCGGGCGACGACACGCTCACCGGCGGCTTCGGCGCCGACACGCTCAGCGGCGACGACGACAACGACATCCTCTACGGCGGCGCCAACAACGACACTCTCCTCGGCGGCAACGGCCGCGACCGGCTCGAAGGCGGCTCGGGCACGGACACCCTCATCGGCGGCGCGGGCGCCGACACGGTGTTCGGCGGCGAGGGCGACGACATCGTGACCGTCATCGGCCTCGCCGACGCCAAGGGCGACGTGCTGAACGGCGGCGCGGGCGTCGACACGGCGAGCTTCGACCTGTCGAGTGCGACCACCGCGCTGACCTTCAAGGCCCTCGACGCGAAGCAGACCACGAGCTTCGTCGGCGCGACGCTGACCGGCTTCGAGCGCTACTGGATCACCGCCGGCTCCGGCAACGACAGCCTGACCGGCGGGCGCTTCAACGACATCCTGCGCGGCGGGGCCGGGCAGGACACCCTCGCGGGCGGCGCGGGCGGCGATTCGCTCTCGGGTGACGCCGGCCGCGACACGTTGAAGGGCGAGGCCGGCAACGACTATCTCGACGGCGGCGCCGACGACGACCTGATCCAGGGCGGCGACGGCAGCGACTACATCCAGGGCGGGCTGGGCAACGACCGGATCGAGGGCGGCGCCGGCAACGACACCGTGACCGTCGTCTCGAACGGGCCGAACGGGCCGGTGGAGAAGGAGACCCTGATCGGCGGCGACGGCCAGGACACGCTCAACCTCGGCTTCGGCCTCGACACCAAGGCCACGATCCTCGATTTCGGCACCGGCAGCTTCAAGCTGGCCAGCGGCACCACCGTCAGCGGCTTCGAGCAGTTGAACTTCACCGGCGGCTCCGGCCACGACAAGGTCAGCGGCGGCGCCTCGTTCGACTATCTCGCGGGCGGCGCGGGCAACGACGCGCTCTACGGCCGCGGCGGCGACGACTACATCAGCGACGGCCAGGGCGCCGACGGCCTCTACGGCGAGGACGGCAACGACACCTTCGTCATGGTGCCGAACGGCGGCTTCAGCCCCGGCCCGGCGAATTACGTCTACGACAAGGACTTCGTCAGCGGCGGCAAGGGCACCGACACCGTCGTGTTCGGCTCGCAGACCGGGCAGGTCGGCGGTCCGACCGGCCAGTCGGTGGTGCTCGACCTCGCAACCCAAGCCAACAACGGCGGCTTCATCAAGGGCGACACCTACCGCGACATCGAGAAGTTCGTCGGCACCGGCCTCGACGACGTGATGCGGGGTGACGCGTCCGCCAACACCTTCGACGGCGGCGCGGGCGACGACGTGCTGAGCGGCGGGGCCGGGGCCGACGTGCTGATCGGCGGCCAGGGCTCGGACACGATGACCGGCGGGGCCGGCAACGACGTGTTCGACCTGACCGAATACTTCGCCGGCTACTATGAGGGCGGCTACGGCGGCGGCTTCTACGGCGACACCAAGGGCGACGTCATCACCGACTTCGCCGCCGGCCAGGACAAGCTGCGGTTCGACCTCGACTCGCTCCTCGACGGCGAGGCCACCAAGGTCACGGTCGAGAGCGGCGTCGGCAGCGCCACCCAGACGACCGGCCCGGTCCTGCGCTTCGACACGCAGGCCCGGGAGCTGTGGTTCGACTACGACGGCAAGGGCACCGACTCCGACGCCGTCCACCTCGCCACGATCACCACGCTGGCTACGCTGAAGAGTTCGGACGTGCTGTTCGTGTGATCCGCGTTCCGGGCGCGAAGAGCGCCCCGCGGAGCGTGCCCACGAAGACGGATGTCTTCGTGGGCGTCTAGCAAAGCGAAAGCCTAAGGTCGCGGACGCGACCGCCGGCGCTTGAGGCCAAAGAGAAAGCCCCGTTTGACAACCGCCCCGGCCTCCGCGAAGGCCGGGGCATGTCCGGTCCCGGCTCTCATCCGCTTTGGCGTCCCTACACCCAGATGAAATCCGCCGCCCCGCCGCTGGAGGCGGTGGGCACGCACGGCTCGCGCATCGTGCTCGCCGACGGGCGCGAACTCATCGACGGCATCGCCTCGTGGTGGACGGCGGTCCACGGCTACAACCATCCCCACATCGCGGGCGCGGTGGCCGAGCAGCTCGGGCGGATGCCGCACGTGATGTTCGGGGGGCTGACCCATGCGCCCGCCGAGCGGCTCGCCGCGCGGCTCGCGGCCCTGCTGCCGGGTGATCTGAACCACGTGTTCTTCACCGATTCCGGCTCGGTCGCCGTCGAGGTCGCGCTGAAGATGGCGGTGCAGCTCTGGCTCAACCGCGGCGAGACCGGCCGCACCCGCGTGCTCGCCTTCCGCGGCGGCTATCACGGCGACACGCTCGGCGCGATGTCGACCTGCGACCCCGAGGAGGGCATGCACCGCCGCTTCGGCGCCTACCTGCCGACGCAGGTGTTTTGCGAGTTGCCGCGCGACGCGGAGCGGACGGCGGCGCTCGACGCGACGCTCGCCCGGCATCGCCACGAACTCGCCGCCGTGATCGTCGAGCCGCTGGTGCAGGGGGCGGGCGGCATGCTGACCCATCCGCCCGCGGTGCTGGCGACCGTCGCCCGGCTCGCCCGCCGCCACGGCCTGCTGCTCATCGCCGACGAGATCTTCACCGGGTTCGCCCGCACCGGCTCGCTCTTCGCCTGCGAGCAGGCGGAGGTCGTGCCCGACATCCTGTGCCTGTCGAAGGCGCTCACCGGCGGCACGATGGCGCTCGCCGCCACGGTCGCCACCACCGAGATCTTCGCCGCGTTCTGGTCGGACGATCCGGCTGCGGCGCTGATGCACGGGCCGACCTTCATGGCCAATCCGCTGGCTTGCGCGGCGGCGAATGCCAGCCTCGACCTGTTCGAGACCGAGCCGCGGCTGGATCAGGCCCGCGCCGTCGCGGCGCGGCTGGAGGCGGGTCTGCGCCCGCTGGCGCGGGTGCCGGGCGTGCGCGACGTGCGGGTGCTCGGCGCCATCGGTGCGGTGCAGTTCGCGCGCGCGCCCGATCTCGCGGCGCTGAAGGCGCGGCTCGTCGCCCGCGGCGTCTGGGTGCGGCCCTTCGGCGACATCCTCTACCTGACGCCCGCGCTCACCATCGCGCCGACCGATCTCGACCGGCTGATCGCGGCGGTGGCGGCGGAAACCGAGGCCCTCGCCTGAGGAAAGCGGCGTCCGCGCGAGTCGGCGCGGCCCGAGTGTCGTAAGAAGCCCGGGATTCGAACGAAACGAAGGAGTTCGACGCATGACGGACACCGCGTCGCTTGTGCCCTACGCGCAGTGCGTCCTGGAGGAAGCCGAGATCGCGGGGCTGCCCCCGCGCTACCGCGGCAAGGTGCGCGACAACTACGATCTTCCCGACGGGCGCCGCATCCTGATCACCACCGACCGGATCAGCGCCTTCGACCGCCCGCTCGCCGCGATCCCCCTGAAAGGTCAGGTGCTGACGCAGACCGCGCGCTACTGGTTCGAGCGCACCGCCGACATCGTCCCGAACCACGTGATCGCCTATCCGGACCCGAACGTGGTCGTCGGGCGCCGCCTCGACATCCTGCCGGTGGAGATCGTGGTGCGCGGCTACCTCGCGGGCACGACCTCGACCTCGATCCTGACCCGCTACCGCCGCGGCGAGCGCGCGATGTACGGCCACACCCTGCCCGAGGGCCTGCGGGCGAACGCGCAGTTGGACCGCGCGATCATCACGCCGACCACGAAAGCCGCCGACGGCGGGCACGACGAGCCGCTGAGCGAGGCGGCGATCCTCGAACAGGGGCTGATGACGCCGGAGCAGTGGCGCACCGTCTCGCAGGCGGCCCTGGCGCTGTTCGCCCGGGGCCAAGCGCTCGCCGCCGAGCGCGGCCTGATCCTGGCCGACACCAAGTACGAGTTCGGGACCGATGCGGACGGTCGGATCGTGCTCGCCGACGAGATCCACACCCCCGACAGCAGCCGCTACTGGTTCGCGCAAAGCTACCCCGAGCGGCTCGCCGCCGGGACGGCGCCGGAGAGCTTCGACAAGGACTACGTCCGCAACTGGGTCGCGGCGCGCTGCGACCCCTACCGCGATCCGATCCCCGCGATCCCGCCCGAGGTCGTGCTGGAAGCCGCCGCCGTCTACATCCGCGCCTACGAGACGATCACGCGGGACGCCTTCGTCCTGCCCGATCCGGCCGAGGTGCCGGTCGCGCGCATCCGGCGCAACCTCGCGGCCTATCTGGGGGATGCCTTTTTCGCGCAGGGTTGAGACAGGCGCGGCCGTTCGTTCTGAAATTCAGAACGAAACGTTCGAAACGTTCCGTTGGAATGATTTTTCTGCCTGGGCGAGGATCGGGGCGATCCCATCCTCACCCAGGAGATCGACATGCCCCTCGCCTCCCCGGAGCGCGGCAGGATCACGGCCTTCCGTCGCATCCTGCCGGGCCTCGCCCTCTGCCTGATCGTGACCGGCGCCGCCCTCGGCCTGGAGGCGGTGGAGCGGCTCCTGTTCGGTGAGGCGTGGCTGGAGGCGCTGGTGCTGGCCATCGTGCTCGGCACGGGCCTGCGCACCCTGTGGAATCCCGGCGCGCGCTGCGCCCCCGGCATCGCCTTCGGGGCCGGGACCATGCTGGAGATCGCCGTCGTCCTGCTCGGCGCCTCGCTCAGTCTCGGCACCCTGCTCGCCGCCGGGCCCGGCCTGCTCGTCGGCATCGCCGCGGTCGTGGCCGTGGCGATCGGCGTGAGCTACGGCATCGGCCGCGCCCTCGGGCTGGCGCCGCGGCTGGCGATCCTGGTCGCCTGCGGCAACTCCATCTGCGGCAACTCGGCCATCGCCGCCACGGCGCCGGTCATCCGCGCCGAGGGCGAGGATGTGGCTGCCGCCATCGCCTTCACGGCGGTGCTCGGCGTGGCCGTGGTGCTCGGCCTGCCGCTGCTGGTGCCGCTGCTCGGCCTGTCGCCGATGCAGTACGGGGTGCTGGCGGGGCTGACCGTCTACGCCGTGCCGCAGGTGCTGGCCGCGACCGCCCCGGTCGCCGCGCTGAGCGTGCAGGTCGGCACGCTGGTCAAGCTGGTGCGCGTGCTGATGCTCGGGCCGGTGGTGCTGGCGCTGTCGCTGGGCGCGCGCCGGGCCGGCGGGCGCGGGGATGCGGGGCTCCCGCTCCATCGCCTCGTGCCGTGGTTCATCCTCGCCTTCCTGGCGCTCGCCGGCCTCCGCTCGGCCGGCCTCATCCCGCAAGCGGCCTTGCCGCCTCTGGCCGGGGCGGCGAACGGGCTCACCGTGGTCTCGATGGCGGCGCTCGGCCTCGGGGTCGATCTGCGCAGCCTCGCCGGGGCGGGCCCGCGCGTCACCCTCGCGGTCGTGGCCTCGCTCGTCGCCCTGGCGGGGATCAGCCTCGGGCTGATCCGGCTCCTCGGCATCGCCTGACGGGCGGGCCTACTGATCCGCCTCGGCGATCAGGGCCAGGAGCGCTTCGGCGGCGCGGCTGCGGTAGCGCTCCTTGTGGCGCAGCACACGGAAGGTGCGGGCCGGCAGGGCGAACGGCACCGCCACGAGGGTGCCGGCGGCGAGCGGGCCGGCCACCACCGCCTGCGACAGCACGCTCGCCCCGGCGCCCGCGGCGACCGCGGCGAGCACCGCCTCGTTCGAGGGCAGTTCGAGCGAAACCGCCAGCGCGTCCGGCGCGAGGCCGGCCTCGGTCAGCGCCGCCTCGAAGGCGGAGCGGGTGCCCGAGCCCGGCTCGCGCAGCACCCAGGCCGCCGCCGCGAGCGCCGCCGGCCCCGGCGCCGGACCGAGCGCGAGCGGATGGCCCGGCGGCACGACGAGGACGAGGCGGTCCTGCGCGACCGGCCGGCTCGCGAGGCTCGCATCCTCGACCGGGCCCTCGACGAAGCCGAGTTCGGCGGTGCCGGCCCGGACCGCCTCGGCGGCCTCCGCGGTGTTGCCGATGGCGAGCCGCAGGACGATGTCCGGATAGGCCGCGCGGAACGCCACGAGATGGCGGGGCAGCCAGTGGCCGGCGATGGTCTGGCTCGCCCGGATGTCGAGGGTGCCGCGGCGCAGGCCGCTGAGGTCGGCCAGCACCCCCTCCGCCGCCGCCGCGCGGGCCAGCACGGCGCGGGCCTCGGCGAGGAAGAGGCGCCCGGCCTCGGTCAGCTCGATGCCCCGCCCGACCCGATGGAACAGCCGGACGGCGTGCCGGCCCTCCAGCGCGGCCACCGCCGCGCTCACCGCCGAGGGGACGAGATGGAGCGCCTCGGCGGCCCGGGTGACGTGCTGGCGCTCGGCCACCGCCACGAAGATGCGCAGCTGGTCGAGGGTCATGGCCCCGCGGACCAGCGCGGACCGATCACGGGCGCGGGCCGGCCTCGGGAGCCTCGAGGACGATCTGGCCCGAGAGCTGCGCCATGCCGGGGATCGAGACGGCGAGCCGGTAGCCGGTCTCGTCGAGGTTGCGCTCGACGGTGGCGTGGAGCTGCTGAAGCGACATCTCGATCAGCGACGAGCCGAAGCCGCGCCCGTCCTTCACCGCGCCGCGCCGCGTCATCCGCTCGCTCCAGTGCAGGGTGAGCCCGCCCGCGCGGTGCTCCCAGGTCACGTCGAGCCGTCCGTCCTCCGCGCCGAGCGCGCCGTACTTCACGGAATTCGTCGCGCATTCGTGCAGGATCATGGCGAGCGAGGAGACGTAGCGCCAGTCGATCGCCACCGGCGGACCCTCGATCGTGGTGGGGATGTGGTCGCGGTAGGGCTGGAGCGTCGCGGCCACCAGGCTGGTGAGGTCGCTCATGCCCTGGTCGGTGGTGTGGTCGGCGAGCGAATGGGCGCGGCCGAGGGCGGCGATGCGGTCGCGCATGTCGCGGGCGAAGGTCGCGACGTCCCGCTGCGCGCGGGCGCCCGCCGTGATCATCCCGCCGATGATCGCGAACAGGTTCTTCACCCGATGGTTCATCTCGCGAAGCATCAGGTCGCGGGTCTCGGTCAGGGCGTGCTCGGGCGAGACGTCGATGGAGACGCCGACGATCCGGGCCGGCGCGCTGCCGACGATCGGCCGCCCGTAGCTGCGGACGTAGCGGATGGCGTGCCCCTGCCCGCGGACGCGCAGGCGCGCCTCGAAATCGCCCCGGCCGCGGGCGGCCTGGGCGAAGGCGTCGCGCACCTCCCGGCGATCCTCGGAGGGCAGGCGCGCGGCGAGATCCGCCAGCGGATGGCGCCCCTCCCCCGCGAGGTCGAGCATGGCGGTGGCGGTGGCATCGACCACGATGGCGTCGTCGTCGGGGCAGTATTCCCAGATGCCGATGCCGCCGGCCTTGATCGCGAGGTCGAGGCGTTCCCGCTCGGCGGCGAGCTGGCGCTCCAGCGCGAGCGCCTCGGTGATGTCGGTCAGAACCAGGGTGGCGCCGTCGACGCTGGCGCTCTGGAGCCGGTAGGGCAGCACCCGCAGCGACAGGGTGCGCGTGCCGTCGCGGGTCACGACCCGCCGCTGGATCGCCGCGCCGCCCGCGCAGACCGCCCGCGCGTCGGCGAGGTAGTCCGAGCCTTCGAGCCGGGTCGCCACGTCGGCGAGCGGGCGCCCGCGGTCGCCGGGCTGGAGCGGGAAGATCGCGGTGGCCGAGCCGGTGAAGCTGCGGATGCGCAGGTCGCGGTCGAGCACCACCACGGCGAGGTCGGTCGATTCGAAGAAGTTGCGCAGGTCGGCGTTGGCGACGGTGAGCTGGTCGATCTTGGTCTTCAGCTCGTCGTTGACCGTGGTCAGCTCCTCGTTGGTCGATTGAAGCTCCTCGTTCATCGACATCATTTCTTCGTTGGAGCTCTTCAGCTCCTCGTTGGCCGTCTCCAGCTCCTCCACGGCCGAGCGCAGCTTGTAGCGGGTGCGCAGCAATTCCTCTTCCAGCGCCTCGACGTGATCGCCGCCCGCGTCCATCTCGACGAGGTCGGGATCGCTCGACGGGCGGAACGCGCCCGCGTCGCGCAGCACGAGGAGCATGGTGGCGTCGGGCATCGGATCGCAGACGAGTTCGATCTGCTGGACGCCGTATTCGGACACCACCTCGACATCGCGCACGACGACGCGCTTGCGGGCGTCGCGGGTCTGGCGCAGCAGCGGGCCGATCACGTCGCGCAAGCCGGGGCGCGCCAGGGTGATGGCGCTGGTGCCGCCGGTGCGGGTGACGGGGAAGTCGAAGTAGCGGCTCAATCGCCCGTAGGCCGCGACGATGGCGCCGTCCTCGTTCAGGACCATGCTCGGCGGCGCGTAGCGTTCCAGCATGCGGCGCGCGGCGGCCGTCTCGTCGGCGACCGGCGTGGCCTTTCGCCCGTCGTCGCGGCGCGTCTCGCTGCGGCGGGCGTGGCCGGGCAGATCGATCGGGTATTTCGGCTGGCCCGGCGGGCGCTCGAACAGGCGGGCGTGCTGGTCGATCGGCGGAAACAGCTGCTCGAACCGGCTGACGCTCTCGGAGGGGCCGAGGAACAGGTAGCCCCCCGGCCGCACCGCGTAGTGGAACAGCGGCAGCACCGATTGCTGCAGGCGGTCGTCGAAGTAGATCAGCAGGTTGCGGCAGGACAGGAGGTCGATGCGCGAGAACGGCGGGTCCTTGACCAGGCTGTGGCTGGAGAAGCGGATGAGGTCGCGGATCTCCGCGGCGACCGTGAAGCGCTCGGCGTGGGGCACGACGTAGCGCTCGCGCAGGGGCGCCGGGATGTCGGCCAGCGCCGCTGCCGGATAGGTCGCCTCGCGGGCGATCTGCAGCATGCGCTCGTCGATGTCGGTGGCGAAGATCTGGACCGCGAGCGGCAGGTCGAGGCGGCGCGCGGCGTCGGCGAACAGCATGGCGATGGAGTAGGCCTCCTCGCCGCTCGAACAGCCCGGCACCCAGACCCGGATGTCCTCGTCCGGATCGCGGTCGCGCAGCAGCGGCTCGATCGCCCGCTCGCGCAGCACCTCGAACATCTCCGCGTCGCGGAAGAAGCGGGTGACGTTGATGAGCAGGTCGCGAAACAGCGCGTCGCACTCGGACTTGTCGGCGCGGATGCGGGCGAGATAGGCGCGGCCCGCATCGATGCCGAGCACGTGCATGCGCCGCTCGACCCGGCGGATCAGGGTGGTGCGCTTGTAGCCGGAGAAGTCGTGCCCGACCGCGCTGCGGAGCACCCGGCACAGGTCGTCCACATGGTCGGCGAGCAGCTCTTCCCGCTCGTCGAGCGGGTCCGAGCCGCGGCGGCGGAAGAAGGCCGAGAGGCAGTTCACGATCTCGCCCGGCGGCTGGACGAAATCGACGAGGCCGGTGCCCACCGCCGAGACCGGCATGCCGTCGTAGCGCGCCGTGTCCGGCTGCTGCACGACGCAGACGCCGCCGTGCTCCTTCACCGCCCGCAGGCCGGTGGTGCCGTCCGCGCCCGTGCCGGACAGGATCACGCAGGCCGCGTTGGCCTGCTGATCGACCGCGAGCGACAGGAAGAAGTCGTCGATGGGCCGGCGCAGCCCGCGCGGCTGCACGAACTCGGTGAGTTCGAGCACGCCCTGCTGGATCGCGAGGCCGCGGCCGGGCGGGATGATGTAGACCGTGTCGCCCTCGATGCGCTCGCTGCCCTCGCATTGCAGCACCTTGAGATCGGTGTGCCGGTCGAGGAGTTGCGCCAGCATGCTCTCGTGGTTGGGATCGAGATGCTGGACGATGACGAAGGCCATGCCGGTCGGCGCCTGGGCGCGCGACAGCATCTCCCGCAGGGCTTCCAGGCCGCCCGCCGAGGCGCCGATCCCGACGACGGGACCGGCGAAGCGGGGCGCCGAGGCGCCCGCTCCGCTGCGCGCCTCGGGCGCCTCGGCCTGGGCGATGTCAGGGAAATCCGGTTCCATCGAGATCCGCGAGGGTGAGCTTGGCCTGGGCGACGGTGGCGACGGTGTTGGCAATCGCCTTCAGCGACCCTTCGAGGACGATCCCGCTCTCGGCCAGCGAGGGACGCAAACGGGACAGCGTGCGGCTCAGTTCCGCATCGTAGGCCGCGAGCAGCTCGGGTTGCGAGCGGCTGACGTCGAATTGGGATGCGAAAAGAAAGCGCACCTCCCCGGACAGCGCCCGCAGCTTCGACATGTAGAGCAGGTTGACGAAGGGCCGCCCGTCCTTGCGGACGTTGAGGATGGTGGTGCGCACCGCGTTCACGCCGTCGCCTTCGAGGAAGGCGTGAATCTTCTCCCGCGCCTCCGGGTTCTCGGCGTCGCCCTGCAACAGGCGGCAGTTGCGGCCGACCACCTCCGGGGCGTCGTAGCCGGTCAGCTTGTGGAACGGCTCGTTGACGAGGAGCAGGGGGTTGTCGTCGCCGACATCGGCGAGCGCCAGCGCGATATGCGCGTGTTCGAAGTAGCGTCGAAGCTCGTCCGGGACGGCCGGTGAGGGAGACTGCGCCTGCACGATGGATCCTTCAGCGCCTGCCGCTCCCCGAGCACCCGTCGTCGGCGATGCGAGGAGCTAACATAGGGCTTGCGCCGCCGATACCGCGACGCCCCGCGGTTCGAGGGGTCGAAACGCCGCCTGCCTCAACGCCTCCATCGCCCCGCGCGATCCTCACCGGAACGTGATCGGGCGTCACGGGGCGGTCCAGGCGGCGTGGACCGATCCGCCCGCGGTGTCGGGCTTGGACGCGCCGATGAAGATCACCACCGGGCCGTGGGCATCGCGGCGGGGATCGTAGAAATCGAGCAGGCCCGGCGCGATGTTTTGGAAGTAGCCGGGTGTGAGGCCGTCCCGGCGGAGAAGGTGGTCGATCACGACCTGATCGCCGTGGACGGCGTTGGGCACCGGGCCGCACGAGCCGGGGGTCATCCAGCGCGCGGGATCGGCCGCGAACTCGGCGTAGAGTCCGGCGAGCGCGTCGCCGTCCCAGCGCAGCAGGGCGCTGGAGAGGCGGCCCTTGTGGAAGTAATCCTCCATCGCGGCGAGGCCGGGCTCGGCAAGAGCGTCCGCGGGGCCGGTGAAGACGGTGTCGAGGTCGCACAAGAGCGCGGTGCCCTCGACGAGGCCGGGGCGGAACGCCTCCATCTTGGCCCACCACGCCGGCCAGTCGTGGCGCAGCGGCACGCGCTCGACGCCCGACACGTCGAGCGGCAAGTCTGTGAGGCAGAGGATGCGCCCGAAGGCCGGGGCGTGGCGGCGCACGCCGCGGGCGAGGCGCTCGACCCAGGTCGCGTCGTAGCGCCCGCCGCCCTTCAGCACCGTGATCAGCGTGGGCATGGGGTGCTCTCGGAGGGATGGAGGTGCAGGCGCCCGGCCGCCTCCTGATCCGCGAACCACGCGCGCTCGGCGGCCCAGGGGTGGCCGGGCCAGCCGTCGAAGCCGAAGCCGTGGGCCTGGACCGGCGGGGCGCCGGGGGCGCGGGCGGAAAGCAGCGCCAGCGTGACGAGGAAGCCGGTGCTCGGGTTCGGGCGGCCCGATGCGAGGGGAGCAAGCAGCGTGCGCGCCTGCTCGTGCAGGGACTCGGGCAGGATGTGGACCGGGCGGCCGGTGGGGCGCAGCAGGGCCAGGATGTCGCGGGTCCAGCAGATGGTCTCGGGGCGGTTGTGCGCTTCCGGCAGCATCGGGAAGGGCAGGATGAAGGCCCCCGCCGCCCGCACCGCCGGGCGGTCGAGGAAGTGGCGGTCCTCCAGCCATTCGCGCATCTGGCCGCCGCGGTTGACCAGGGCGAGGTGGGTGACGCGGGCGCCGGCGGCGCCGCCGAACCCGGCGGCGTTGTTGAAGCGCACGACGGTGTCCGCGGCATCGATCGCCGCCGCGCCGCCGGTCGCGGGGGCGTTGCCGACGACGGCGAGGGTGGCGTCGGCCGGAACGGAAGGGACGAGGGCGCTGTCGGGGGGCACGGGGATCGGGGGCTGGACGAGGGTCGTGCGGGGAACCGCCGAGGTTCGGCGCCGGTTCGCTGCATCCGGATGCATGCGGCGCCGCAGGGGACAGGGATCGACGTGACGCGCCCGCGCCGATGCTTCGTCTGCGCCGCCGACATGCCGGCCCCGAGCGGGCGGCACCTGACCTTTTCCGATGGGCGGCGGCGCGGGTTTCTGCTCGCCTGCGGCTCGTGCGGCGTGCTGCTCGACGGGGAGGCCGACGTTGTGGCCTGCCGCGGGCATCTGAGCGCGGCTCTGGCCGGGGCGACCTTCGTCTCCGATGGGGCGGCGGGGTACGGGCTCGACCTCTACACCTTGCGCATCGCCGCGACCCGGCTCGGACGCGGCGTCCGGCCGCTCGACGCGGCGGGCCGGGCGGATTTGCGGCATCCGCATGCGGAGCAGGCTGCGCGAGGCGCGCTGTACGATCTCGCTGGGGCGGAGAGGCTGCCCGTCTCCCTCGGCCTGCTGTGCCGCCCGTCCGAACTCGACGGGGTGCTGGCCGGGCTGCCGGACTGGGCCGACGACGTGGCGATCCTGCTGGACGCCGAGGCGGCCCCGCCGCGGCCGGTGGCGGACACGGTGCGGGTCGCGGCCCGGTCGCTCTCCGGCGACTTCGCGGCGCAGCGCAACGCGCTGCAGGCGATGGCGCGCCATCCCTGGATGCTGCAGCTCGACGCCGACGAGCGTCTCGCGCCCGCCGCTGGGCGGCTGTTGCCGGCGCTGGCCGCGATGGCGGAGGCGGGGGCGGTCCGCTCGGTCGGGCTGGCGCGGGAGAACCGCGTCGACGGCGTCCTCGCCGACGTGTTTCCGGACGTGCAGTACCGGCTCAACCGGCGCGACGTCGCTTACGCCGGCCGCGTCCATGAGCGGCCTCTGCTGGCGGGCGGCTGGCGCGAGAGCTTCATCAGCCTCCACGGCGTCATCGAGCACACCTTGAGCCGCGCCCATGTCGAGGCGCGCTCGCGCCGCTACGAGGCGCTGGACCCCGGCCGCGGTCGCCTGGAGGAAGCGGAGGCCCTGCTGCGCCCCTACCGCGACTGAGTCCCGGATTCCAAAGGTCGAGACCTTTGGCGGGTCCAGGGCAGAGCCCTGGTGGACCGATCATCTCCTCCGGGCCGCCTCGTACAGAGCCAGCGTCTCCCGCCCGAGGCTCCCCCGGTCGAACCGCCCGGCGGCGGCGAGCGCGCGGGCGCGGTAGGCGCGGCGCAGGGCGGGATCGACGAGGAGCGGGCGCAGGGCGTCGGCGAGCGCCGGGCCGGTGGCGGCGGCGGCGAGGGGGCCGGCGCCGGGGGCGCCGACGAAGGCGCGGGCGCTGGCGTCCTCGGCGCAGGCGACGACCGGGCGGCCGTAGGCCAGGGCTTCCTGATAGACGAGGCCGAAGCTCTCGTAGCGCGAGGGGGCCAGCACCGCGTGGGCCTGCGCGTAGGCTTCGGCCAGCCCCGCCGCGTCGATCCGGCCGCGGGCGCGGATGCGCCGGCGTGCGGCCTCGGGCAGGCCCGGCGGCAGGTCGTCCGGGGGCACGCCGACGAGGTCGAGGCGGAACGGCGGCAGGGCACCGCGGGCCTGCTCCTCGGCGAGGATCGCGGTGGCCGCGAGCAGGGCATCGAAGCCTTTTCGGGCTTCCGCCCGGCCGACGAAGAGCAGGCGCAGGGGCGTGTCCTCCTCCGGGTAGGGGGCGGCGCGGGCACTCTCGAAAATCTCCGGCGGCAGGCTGAGGCCGATCACCGCCGAGGGCCGGTGCCCGCTGAGGCGATAGGCGCGCGCGATCACCGCGCCGTGCGCTTGCGTGTTGGCGATGAGCCCGGCGCTGCCGCGGGCTTGGCGCCGCTCCAGGGCGTCGGCGGCGCGCCCGTCGAGGCGGTCGCGCAAGCTTGGCTCCGCCCCGCGGGTGAAGGCGGCCGGCGTCGAGCTTCGCGTGACCAGCGGCAGGTCGCGGCGGCCCGCGAGCAGCACGGCCGGGGCGTACCAGTTCGTCGCCTCGATCACGTCGAAGGGCGCGCGCGCATGCGCGGCCAGGACCGCCCGGCGGAAGGCCAGCGGTGCGGCCAGATGCCCGAGCGAACCCCACAGGCGCAGGCGCGCCAGCCCGCCGCCGGGGGGCAGCGCGAGGCCTTCGACCGTGACGCCGCCGATCCGCTCTCGGCCGGTGCGGTCGAGGGTGAAGACGGTCACGTCGGCGCCGGCTGCGCCGAGGCTCTCGGCGATCTCGCGGGCGGCGGTGGAGAGCCCGCTCGGGGCCGGCGGGTAGTCCCAGGTCAGCAACGCGACGCGCATCAGGCGGCGCGCAGGCGCTGGTAGAGCGCGAGGTAGTCGCGGGCCATGCGCTCGGCCGTGAAGCGCACTTCGAAGCGGCGGCGCACCTGCCCGCGGTCGAGCCCGTCGATCCGGGTAAGCGCCGCGACCGCCTCCTCCTCCGAGGCGACGACGAAGCCGGTCACGCCGTCCTCGACGATCTCGGGGACCGAGCCGTGGTTCCAGGCGATCACCGGGGTGCCGTGGGCCATCGCCTCGATCATCACGAGGCCGAAGGGCTCGGGCCAGTCGATCGGAAAAAGCAGCGCGCGGGCCCCGCCGAGCAGCGTGCTCTTGGCCGCATCGTCCACGGGGCCGAGATAGGTCGCGTCGGGCCCGAGCAGCGGGCGGACCCTCCGCTCGAAGTAATCCGGGTTGCCGACATCGATGGTGCCGCCCAGGCGAATCGGCAGACCGGCGCCGCGGGCGACCCGGATCGCCACGTCCGGCCGCTTCTGGTCGGTCATCCGGCCGACGAAGGCAACGTGGGCGCCCGCGTCGCGGGACAGGGCGTAGCGGTCGGCGGCGAGGCCGTGATGGACGACGCCCGCCCGGTTGGCCTGCGGGATGCCGGCCGCTTGCGCCGCCGAGATCGCCGCCACGGGCAAGTCGGGGAAGCCGGCGAAGAACAGGGCGCGGTCGAGTTCGTCCACGCGCCAATGCACCGTGGTCAGGCTGTGGCGCCGCCGCGCGCCGAGGAGCGCCGCGTGGGCGAACTCGCCGTGGGCGTGGACGATGTCGAACGCATCGAGCCGCAGGCGCAGGGCTTCCAGCTGAAGCGCGTCGAGCGCCGCCGGCACGCCGGGCGCGACCCGGCCGAATCGCTGCTCCAGCGCCGAAAGGCTCGGATGGTCGCCGACGCGGGGCAGGTCGGTCACGCTGTCGGAGGAAGCGAACAGCGTCACTTCGACGCCGAGGTTTCGTAAGGCAACGGAGAGATCGTGGACGATCCGCTCCGTACCGCCATGGTGCAGCGGGGGCACGGGAAAGATATTGGGAGCGATCTGAGCGACGCGCAGCAACAGTTCCACCTACATATGTTGTGACCGGCACGGGACGATCCGGTCCATAGACCGTCCTATGTTCGTTCTACACGTCGCCCTCCAGGGCTGCCTGCGCGGCAGCGACGTTGTCTACGGACTGACGGCCGATACCGGCGGCCATATCCGCTACCTGCTCGATCTGGTCGGCGCCTCGGCGCGGGACGAAGCCGTCACGCGGATCGTGGTGGCGACGCGCCTGTTCCACGGCGCGCCGGGGCCCGATTACGCCGTGCCCGAAGAGCGGATCGCCGACAAGGTCGGGCTGCTGCGCCTCGCCAGCGCCTCGCCGGGCTACCGCTCGAAGGAGGAGATGCACGCCGAGGTCGCGAGCTACGCCGACAACCTCGTGGCCTGGATCGGGCGCCAATCGCGGGCGCCGGACATCGTCCACGCGCATTACGCGGATGCGGCCGCCGTGGCGGCGATCGTGGAGGAGCGGCTCGGCATCCCGTTCGTGTTCACCGCCCATTCCCTGGGCCGGGTGAAGGCCATGATGCTGGGCGAGGCCGCGCCCCGCCCCGACCTGACGCGCCGCATCGCCACCGAGGAGGCGGCGCTGACGCGCGCGAGCCTCGTCGTCGCGTCCTCGCGCGACGAGGCCGAGGTGCAGTACGCCGGCTACCGTTCCTACGATCCGGGCCGGGTGCGCGTGCTGCCGCCGGGCAGCGACCTCGCGCGGTTTGCCGCGAGCCGCCCGCATCCGCGGGTCGATGCCGCGATCGACCGGTTCCTGGCCGATCCGGGCAAGCCGCCGCTGCTGGCGCTGGCCCGCCCGGTGGCGCGCAAGAACCTCGCGGCTTTGGTCCGGGCCTACGGCGAGAGCCCGGACTTGCAGGCGAGTGCCAACCTCGTCCTCGTCGCGGGCACGCGGGAGGACATCGACGCGCTCGACGGCGACATGGCCGCGACGATGCGTGATCTCCTCGTGCTGATCGACCGCTACGACCTCTACGGGCGCGTGGCCTACCCCAAGACCCACCGCCCCGACGACGTGCCGGCGATCTACGCCTATGCCCGCGAGCGCGGCGGCCTGTTCGTCAACCCGGCGCTGAACGAGCCGTTCGGCCTGACCCTGCTGGAGGCCTCCGCCGCCGGCCTGCCCTTGGTCGCCACCGACAGCGGCGGGCCGAACGACATCGTCGAGACCTGCGGCAACGGGCTTCTGGTCGATCCCCGCGCGCCCGCCTCCATCGCGGCGGCCTGCCTGCACATCCTCACGGACCGGGACTTCCGCGCGGCCTGCGTCGCGGGCGGGGCGCGGGCGGCGGCGGCCTACGACTGGGACCGGCACGCCGCGCGCTACCACGCGCTGCTGGCCGCTCTGCTCGCCCGCACCCCGCCGCTGCGCCACCCGCGCCAGCTCCTGATCTGCGATATCGACAACACCCTGGTCGGCTGCGAATCCGCGCTCGCGACCTTCCGGCGCTGGCGCAGCCGCCAGACGGGCCTCGCCTTCGGCGTCGCCACCGGCCGCTCGTTCCACAGCGCCATGGCGGTGCTGGAACAGCAGGACAGCCCGCGCCCGCAGGTGATGATCACCTCGGTCGGCTCGGAAATCTACCATCTCGACGAGAACGGCGTGACCTACACGGCCGATTCCGCGTGGCGCGCGGCGGTCTCGGAGGGCTGGGACCGCAAGGGAATCGACGCGGCGCTCGGGCGGCTCGACGGGCTCGTGCCGCAGGGGCCGCTGGAGCAGCGGGGGCACAAGCTCAGCTTCTTCGGCGACGCGGAGACCGCGCAGGGGGTGCGCGAGCGCCTGAGCGCGGCGGGCCTCTCGGCCAACGTGATCCACAGCCACGGCCGCTATCTCGACGTGCTGCCGGCCACCGCCTCCAAGGGCTCGGCGGTCGATCACGTCCGCTCCCTCTACGGCCTGCCCGAGCGGGCGGTGTTCGTGGCGGGCGATTCCGGCAACGACATCGAGATGCTGCGCGACCGGACCCAGGCGATCATCGTCGCCAACTATTCCGATGGGCTGGCCCACCACGCGGCGCTCGCGCATTCCTACGTCGCCCGCGCCTCGCATGCCCGCGGCATCATCGAGGGCGTGCTGCATTTCCGCCGGGCGGTGGCCTACGCCGCGCCGGCCCCCACCGCGTGACCGGCCCCGACCTCCGGGCAAGCGTGCTCACCCTGGTCCGCGGCCGGGCCGACCGCCTGCGCCACCTGATGCACGGTCTCAGTCGCCAGAGCGTGGCCCCGCGCGAGTTGGTGATCGCCTGGATGCAGCCGGAGCGCGCCGCCGACCTGCCCGATCCCGGCTGCCCCGTGCGCCATTGCCACGTGCCCGGCGAGCCGATGCCGCTCGCCGCCGCGCGCAACCGCGCCGCCGCGGCGGCGTCTTCCGATCTTCTGGTGTTTCTCGACGTGGACTGCATCCCCTCGCCCGGCCTCGTGGCGGCCTATGCGGACGCGGCGCGGACCGAGCGCGGCCTGTTCCTCGGCGAAGTGCTCTACCTGCCGCCCGGCGTCACCGACCCCGCCGATCTCGACCGGCTCGGCCGCATCCATCCGGCCCGGCCTCCGGTGCCTGCATCAGGGTTGCGGCGCGAGCCCGATGCCGGGCAGCTCTGGGGGCTGTCCTTCGCCCTGCCGGCGGAGGCGTGGCGGGCGGTCGGCGGCATGGACGAGGGCTTCGTCGGCTACGGCGGCGAGGAGACCGATCTGGCCGCACGCCTCGCGGAATCCGGCTTGCCGACCTTCTGGGTCGCGGGCGCCCAGGCCTATCACCAGCACCACCCGGTCCACGTGCCGCCGCTTCAGCACTTCTCGGCAATTCTCGCCAACGCGGCCCGCTTCCATGCCCGGCACGGGCGCTGGTGCATGACCTACTGGCTCGGCCAGTTCCGCGCCGCCGGCCTCATCGCCTGGGACGAGACCGCCCCGGCGATCCGCCTCCTGCGCCATCCCGAACCGCCCGAGATCGCCGCGGCGTTCCGGCCCGACGCCCTGTTCTCCTGACGACGGCGAGACCATGAAGAAACCCATCGCGTTCTTCGTCCACCACCAGGGCCGGGGCCATGCCCACCGCACCATGGCGGTGGCGGCCGAGTTCGCCCGCGACCGGCCGGTCTCGGTGCTGACCGCCGGCCCGCAGCTGTTCGACGGCTTTTCCCGCGACATCGAGATCGTGGCGCTGCCCAACATGATCGGCGCCGCGGTGCCGACCCCGCGCCTCTACGCCGAGCCGACGCCGCCGGTGATGCATTGCGTGCCGCTGGGCCTCTCTGAGATGCGCCGGACCATGCGGACGATCCTCGACCATCTCGATGCCCGCGAGGTCGGCCTGTTCGTGGTCGATGTCTCGGCCGAGATCGCGCTGCTCGCCCGCATCGCCAGCGTGCCCGCGGTGCAGATCCGCATGCACGGTGATCGCGGCGACATCGGCCATGTCGGCGCCTACGAGGCCTGCGTCGGCATGCTCGCCCCCTTCGACGCGCGATTGGAGCAGGACGACTACCCGGCGCATCTGCGGCAAAAAACGTTCTACAGCGGCGGGCTGTGCACCAGCGTCGATTCCGTGCCCGGGCGGGCCGAGGCGCGGGCGCGGCTCGGCCTCGACCCGGAGCGCGAGATCGTCGTCGCGGTCACCGGCGGCGGGGGCAGCGGCACGCCCTACGCGCCGCTGACGGTGGCGGCCCGCGCCGCGCCCGACGCCCTGTGGCTGACGCTCGGGCCGACCCACCGCGAGGGCCACGAGACCGACTTTTCGAACCTGCGCGAACTCGGCTGGGTGCCGTCCGTGACCGACTATCTGGCCGCCGCCGACATCGTCGTGGCGTCGGCGGGCGACAACACCGTGCACGAGGTCGCCCGCGTCGGCGGGCGCCTCATCGTCATGCCCGAATGGCGCTATTTCGGCGAGCAGACCCGCAAGGCCGAGGCGCTGGTGCGCCTGGGCGCCGCGGTCCAGAGCCCGCACTGGCCCGGCGACCTCCAGGGCTGGCGCGATCTGCTCGCCCGCGCCCGCGGCCTCGATGGCAGCGTCCTGCGCGGCCTCTACGCCCCCGATGCGGCGGCGCGCGCCGCCGGCTGGCTCGAAGGGCTGACCGACGAGCTGTGGCAGGGCGCTGTCGAGGCGCCCGCAACGCTGCGCGTCGTCGCGACCAACTGAACCGACCGTCCCCGCCCCACTCATCGCCGGAGCCCGCATGCCCACCGTTTCCGTCGTCACCCTGGCCAAGGGGCGACCCGCGCATCTGCGCAACGTCCTGCGCGGGCTGGAGCGCCAGACCCAGAAACCCGCCGAGTTCGTCGTCGCGGTGATGCAGGATGCACTCTACGACCTGCCCGAGGTCGGCTTTCCCGTGCGCCAGATCCGCGTCGAGGGCACCGAACTGCCGCTCGCCGCCGCGCGCAACCGCGGCGTCGCAGCTTCCTCCGGGGAGGCGATCGCCTTCCTCGACGTCGATTGCATCCCGACGCCCGGGCTCATTGCCGAATACGCCCGAGGCCTGTCGGCGCTCGACGGCCTGCTGATGGGCGAGGTGCTGCACCTGCCCGAGCACGCCACGCTCGGTGATTGGGACTACGACGACCTCGCGCGGGTCGCCGAAAAGCATTCCGACCGGCGCGGGCCCCCGGCTTCGGGCATCGAAATCTGCACCGATTACCGCTGCTTCTGGTCGCTCAATTTCGCGATTCTAAGGGCGACGTTCGAGGCGGTCGGCGGGTTCGACGAGCGCTATGTCGGCTACGGCGGCGAGGACACCGATTTCGGCAAGCTCCTCGACCGGCGCGGCATCCCGATCGCCTGGATGAAGGGGGCGCTGGCCTATCACCAGTACCATCCGCACCACATGCCGCCGATCCACCATCTCGACAGCGTGGTGCGCAACGCCGAGCTGTTCGAGGCCAAGTGGGGCTACCGCACGATGGGCCACTGGCTCTACGCCTTCAAGGTGATGGGCCTGATCGACGACACGCCCGACCGGCCGATCCGCATCCTGCGCCGCCCCGATGCGGCCGACCTCGCGCTCACCGGCCAGCAGAGCCACCAGCCCTATACGAACTCGGCCTCCGTCATCCGCGCCCTGGAGGCGCGGGCGCGCGAGTCCGAGGCCGAGCCGGCGTGAGGATCGCCCTCCTCGCCCATCTGCGCCACCCCATCGCCCCGCCCTTCGCCGGCGGGCTGGAGGCCTATACCTGGCACCTCGCGGAAGGCTTAAGCGCGCGCGGCCACGACGTGACCCTGTTCGCCGCGGGCGACGGCGACCGGCGCTTCCGCCTCGATCCGGTGATCCCGGTGCATCACGAGAAAAGCTTCCCCGGCATGGAGCACCGGGGGGATGCCGGGCTGAAGGCGCATGTCGATGCGGGTTACGCGGCCGCCCTCGACCGCATCGCCGCGGGCGGCTTCGACGTGCTGCACAACAACAGCCTCAGCCGCCTGCCGCTGGAACGCCGCCGCTTGGGGGCGGTGCCGACCGTGACCTCGCTGCATGTGCCGCCCTACGACGCGCTGCGCTGGTTTGTGCACGAGAGCCTGAGCCCTAGCCACCGCATCACCGCGACCTCGCAGGCCCACGCGCGGGGCTGGTGGCCCGACGGCGTGCCGCCCGAGGTGACGGTGCTCCACAACGGCATCGATCCCGACGCGTGGCCGTTCCGCGCGGCGGGCGACGGCAGCGCCGTCTGGTGCGGGCGGATCGCGGCCGTGAAGGGCCCCCACCACGCCGTCGCGGCGGCCCGGCAGGCGGGCCTGCCGCTGACGCTGTTCGGCCCGATCGAGGAGCCGGATTATTGGGCGGCGCAGGTCGCCCCGGGGCTCGGCGGCGCGATCCGCTACGGCGGCCATCACGACGGCGCGGCGCTTGCCCAAGAGATCGGCCGCGCCTCCGTCTTCCTGTTCACGCCGTGCTGGGACGAGCCGTTCGGCCTCGTCACCGTCGAGGCGATGGCCTGCGGCCTGCCGGTGGCCGGGTTCAGGATGGGCGCGGCCGAGGAGGTCGTCGGCGAGGCCGGCCGCCTCGTCCCGGTCGGCGACGAGACTGCTCTTGCGCAGGCCATCACGGCAGCGCTGGCGATCCCGCGCACCGTGCCGCGGGCCCGCGTCCTGCGCCTGTTCACCCGCGCGCACTGGCTGGACCGCTGCGAGGCGCTCTACGCGCAGGCCCGCGCGGTTTGAGCCCGGTCGCCCGAACCCACTCGAACCACGGAAAAACATGACCCGTCAGGACCTCATCGCCGCCCTGTGGCACGGCCGCGATCCCTTCGCCGACCCGCCGGAGGCGCTGCGCCCCCTCGACCTGCAGGGCTGGCGCAGCCACCATCTCTATCTCGACGAGGCGGTGGAGCAGTTCCGCCCGGGCGTGGTGGTCGAGATCGGCGCGTGGAAGGGGGCGAGCACGCTGCATATGGCCCGCGCCATGGAAGAGCGCGGGATCGCCGGCACCGTCGTCGCCGTCGATACGTGGCTCGGCGCGGTCGATCACTGGGCGGAGGCCGGCCTGTTCGCGGAGCTCGCCACCGAGCACGGCTTCCCGAGCCTCTACCGCACCTTCCTGGCCAACGTCCTGCGCGAGGGGCAGGCCGAACGGGTGATCCCGCTGCCGCTCGATTCGGTGAACGCCGCCGAGCTGATGCGCCTGCGCGGGGTCACTGCCGACGTGATCCATCTCGATGCCGGCCACGAGGAGGCCTCGGTCGCCGCCGATCTCCGCGCGTGGTGGCCGGTGCTGCGGCCCGGCGGCCTGTTCATCGCCGACGACTACGACAGCCTCGGCGGCAAGTTCCCCGGCGTCACCCGCGCGGTCGATGCCTTCTGCGCCGAGTTCGACGTGCGGGGCCCATGGTCGTTCCGGGGCAAGGCCAAGTTCGTCAAGCCCGAGGCGGCCGCCCTTTAGGCCGCGAACTCATAACGATTGGCACGGTTGCCCACGCTGATCGTTGGTCCTCCAGCCATGGAGGATCGTGAATGGCACGGTTTGATCTGACGGACGCGGAGTGGGCAGCGATCGAGCCGGTTCT